>NZ_WTKW01000399.1:0-3498 GCF_011378745.1 Pseudoalteromonas sp. Z1A6 | reverse complement strand
TAAAAAGCGCAAATAAAGGGATTTAAAAATGCAATTCAAACTAAAAAAAATAGCTGCCTTGTTATTCGGGGTGGGTATTAGCCTTTCTGTATTTGCCGAAGATATAGAGCTATACGTAAACCATAATGTTGAAACCGACGAAAACCCTCGCGTGCTTATTGTGTTTGATACATCAGGAAGTATGAAGACTAAGCTGCCTAATGGGGGCCCTAAAAAAATCGATGCTGGTATAAGCGCGATGACCCAATTAGTAAGTGATAACAGCTCGATTGATTTTGGTTTAATGCGTTTTTATAGTTCATATGGTGGATATGTTTTATCTGATGTTGGGACTGATCACGATACTATCACGGATAAAATCGAAGAATTAAGTGCGGGTGGAAGCACGCCTTTAGCTGAGACTCTGTGGGAGGCTTATCGATACCTAAGAGGTTGGTATGTTGATTATGGTCGAAATAAAGGTGATAGGGATTATTCTGCCGAAACAGGGAATCGATATGACGGCTATGATTCTAAATACATCTCGCCCTTTAAAGCTGTTCAAGGTTCTGATGAGCGCTGTGACAACTCTATTAATGTGATTTTAATGACCGACGGTGATCCCTACAACGATAATCAGTCAGACTCAGATATAAAAGCATTATACAAATCTACTTTTGGCTCAAACCCAGCTAAAACAAGTGGCAGTTATTTAGCCGCTTTAGCTCAGATAATACATGGTACAAGAGATGTAGAGGTGGATTTGTACGACACCACGCCAGAGGTTGCTGATACCGGACGCGTTTTTACTATCGGTTTTGGTAGTGGCATGAGTACAAATGGTAAAAAGTTATTAGAAAAAACCGCTTTATTGGGCGGCGGCGAGTACTTACATGCAGATACATCGACTGAACTTTCTGAAGCGCTTAATAATACAATATCGAAAATACGCGAAGTTAACGATAGTTTTTCATCTCCTACGGTAGCAAGTAACAATGTTGACCAAACACGTAGCCGAGAGTCAATTTACTTTGCGATGTTTTACCCTGAAACAGGCGCACGTTGGAGCGGAAATTTAAAAAAGCTTAAAGTGTCTGGTGCAAATATAGTCGATTCAACTGATAAAATAGCTCTTGATGAAAATGGGTTAATTGATGAGAAAGCTCGAACTTTTTGGCTGCCAACTAATAAGCCTGCAGATGGGAATTTAGTAGCTCAGGGTGGCGTAAATTTACTTTTATCAACTTTAGACCCTGATAGCCGTAAAATCTACATAGATAAAACGGGCAGTATTATTGATTTTACTTTTGATAAAGTACAAACCATTTTAAATTTAGCGACAAGTACAGTTACCGATCTTGCCCCTGATTTGATTCCTAATATCGGGTTAACTTTACAGGAGAGTGATATTAACTGGGCACGAGGGGTTGATGTTGATAATGAAGATGGTGATGACTCATCAGTAGATCAGCGAATCAATATTTTTGGCGATCCTTTGCATTCAAAACCGGTATCTATAGATTACGGCGATGGAAGTATTCATATACTTGTTGGTACCAATGCCGGCTTTTTACATATGTTCGAAGACAAAGGCGATACTGTTGAAGAAAGGTGGGCTTTTACACCTGCTGCCTTATTAAAAAACATTCCGGCTTTGCGAAGTAATCTCGCAAATACAAAAGTGTATGGCATGGATGGCCCTATAAGTGTGTTCTTTAATAATAAAAGTTTAAACACTGATGGTTTAAATGATGGCGTTGTTAAAGCGAGTGAGGGCGATGAAGTTTGGGCATTTACAGGCATGCGCCGAGGCGGTAAAAATTACTACGGCCTGGATATAAGTGACCCAAAAAAACCTAAAAAATTATGGAATAAGCCAATTGTTGGTGGCTCTGAAGAATTTAAATATTTAGCACAAACATGGTCTAAACTTCAAATTGCTTACATTAAAGCGTTTGGTGAGGATCCATTGCTGATATTTGGCGCAGGCTACGATACAAACAAAGATAATGCGATTAGAACAACAGATGAAACCGGGCTAGGTATTTACATTGTTAATGCTAAAACTGGCGAAAAGGTATGGGCGCTCACTCCAGATGAACATGGTTTTACCGGAGAGCACAGTATTGCAGCGGATGTAACTACGCTTGACTCAGATTACGATGGGTATATTGACCGAATTTATGCAACCGATACTGGCGGTAATATTTGGCGTGTAGATATTCCCACCGATGATGAAGATGAGATTACTCACTTTAAACTTGCTGAACTTGGCAGTACATTAGCGTCACAAGACAGACGTTTTTTTTATAAACCGTTAGTTGCTAGAACGCTGTTTAGTAAAGTTACTAAGACCAATTATGGTGGTGAAATGATCACCACCCGTTTAGACACCCCGTACGACGCAATTGTGATAGGCAGCGGAAATCGCTCAAACCCACTTGCTACTAATGAGCAAGATCAGCTGTATATGATCCGTGATGAAAACACCCTAACAAAAATATTTACTGAATTTCCAGCCCCAATAGTGCCAGATGATTTAATGAAAATGAATGAAGACCCATTTGGTAATGCACTTGATGACGTAGATAAATTTGTTAATCTTGAAGTTAAGTTAGCCGAATTTAAAGGGTGGCGATACGAATTAGGGACGGGCGAAAAGTCCCTTGCTGCAGCAACGGTCGTTGGTGGGGTTGCTTACTTTACTTCCTTTACGCCTGCATCTTCATCATCAACACAAAACCAATGTTCGTTAACGGGTGGCGGTGGTTCGCTTTATGCCTTTCATTTGCATTATGGAACGAAGGTTTATGACGATGTGAAATTTGCAACAAGTAATGATGTACCAGATACACCGAAACTATTTTTTGGGGAAGGCCCGTCGTGTGCAGATAATGATGCGGATGGTAAGTGCGATTGGGATGATGCAACGGATGTAACGCAAGTTAGTCAGTTTTATTTAATAGGCCCTGGGGTTAAAGGTTCTGATAAGCCGATAAAAGCTATTGAAATACTTGGGCCAAATTTAAATGTTGAAGGTGGAAAAGTTAAGCTAGTAAATGGCGCTGAACCAACTGGTTTTGGCTTTAAAACCCAACAAACATATATTTATAAACGCGAAGAAAACGATAGTCAGGCACATTAAAAACACAATGCAATAAACATAAGCCACCTTAATTAGGTGGCTTTTTAATTTTAAGAGCGAATCAAAAATGCTGATGGTTTGCTTATATAATTGTTTTATAGTTATCGAAGCGCTCTAAACCAACCCATGTATGATACACATTCGTTTACAAAATACTGCCTATCACTCAAGCCCTTTATTTTAGGTACCTGTAGTCCATATTAGTCAACAATAGCTGGTCTTAGTTATATTTAATTAACAAATGTAAGAGCAAAATTTAACATGACGTGTCACCATATAGGTACAGGGCATGTTAACTTGTTGCCATCCCCCCATAAATATTCAATAAATTTCTGTTGTTTAAATTTACTTGTTATTTATTAAAGTAACCAATT
>NZ_WTKW01000398.1:0-3503 GCF_011378745.1 Pseudoalteromonas sp. Z1A6 | reverse complement strand
CTTTTTACTTTTTATTAAAACTTAAAGTAGAACCCATAAAGATCACTTTAGACTCAGGGATTTTTATTAGCCGATAATGCTAATTGGCCGTTAAACAAAACGAATGTACTGCAAAAGCAAATATCAGTCGATTCAACGTTAATTGGTTGCCCTGAGTTAACAATCGTAGGATAGTAAATTACATATAAAACAATAACCTTATATTAGGAATATTATGATCAAAGTATTATTAGCGACTAGCTTAATTGCCTCTTCATTCGCTGCTTTAAGTAATCCTTTAACTGTTGAAGAACAACGTATCAACAAAGCCCAATCAGCAATGCCAAATGTTTTAAATGCATTTACCACACAAGTATCAAACTTTGAGCAACAATTTAAAGAATTAAACGACTTTAAAAGTGCAAAAACATTAGTACAAAGCTTTAGCTTTGAACTGTGGGAAAACGCCAAGCAACGCATAGTAAAAACCAATAACTACGACGACCGTGAGCTCTACTGGGCACGCCTGCTTTCAAGCAAAGTAATACGCACAACATCGCCTAAATTTTCAATTACGCAGGCTCAACTAAATACTTTACTAACCATACTTGAGGAAGGCAGCAGAGGACGTACCGATCTTGCTTTTTCATCAGGCAGCACTAAAAAAATATTACTAACAGGCTTTGACCCATTCTTACTCGATAAAAACATAAACCAAAGTAACCCCTCAGGTGTTGCAGCGTTATTACTCGACGGCCAAGTTATTAATTACAACGGCATCAGCGCAGAAATTAATACCGTTATGGTGCCGGTGCGCTACGAAGACTTTGATCAAGGCATAATAGAATCACTACTTGCCCCCTACTACGCACTTAATAATGTAGACATGGTAGTAACCGTAAGTATGGGCAGAACAGAATTTGATTTAGAGCACTTCCCGGGTAAACGTCGCAGTGTAACTGCCCCCGATAATGCCAATATTGTGTATGGTGGAACGCAAACAAACCCAGTAATACCAAAACTTAATGGCCGACCACTCCCGGGCAACGAGTTTGTAAAATTTAGTTTGCCTGTAACTTACATGCAACAAGCCAAAGGCCCTTATAAAGTTATCGACAATCACGAAGTCACTACGCTTGAAAAAACCTATAAAGCAGGTTCTTACGGCGAGCTTAAAAATAGTATTGCGGTTAATGGCGGCGGCGGTGGTTACCTGTCTAACGAAATATCGTACCGAAGTATTCGCCTGCGCGATGCGCTTAATTCAAGTATACCTACAGGGCATATTCATACCCCACGTATACAACAATTCGAACCTGAAACAGAAGCTAAAATAGTAAAACAAATAAAGGCAATGTTAGAGCAAAGCTTAGTCGCGCTATAGTTATAAAAATAAGTTTAAGAGCGTAAAAAAGGGCAATATTATTGCCCTTTTTAAATGGAGTTACTAGGGGAAGGTTTTGCCTTTTTTCTTAATAACAAAAGGCAAAAAGAAAGAGCTGACCTTACAGGTATTTTGTAGATGGCGTTTATGTTATAAACTTAGACAGCCACTTACTGGTAAAGCGCCTAAAAAAGCAATTTACAGGCGGTATTAAAATACCATCATACAACCCAGTCTGCGAAGCTCAACTCTTACTACAAGAAAGCTTAGATCAACTACACATAGTTGGCCAAGTTGTTTGGGTGGGGAAATATTTGTAATACTGCTTTATAAATAACTATTTAAAAGGATTTTAAGTGAAACGGATTTTATTATTTGCACTACTAATGAGTGTTCAAGTCAACGCAACACAAGTATACAAATATACTGTAAACAGTGTAATCACATTCATTGATCAACCTTGTAGTGCTGATACCCGCATAGTCAAAGTACAATCAGGCAAAAATAATAATACAGCGAACCCAACCAACTAGTTAACCAATACTTAAAGTAAGTAAAGTAAACTAGGTCATGGAAAGATCCTGAGTCCGTTAAAGTTGTTAGCCATTTAAAACGCTGGGAACAGGACGACAGCGGCGCTAGGCAGTTTTTAGTTTTAGAAGTAAAAGCTAAAAATGGCTATGGTGTTTATGATGGCACAACATTCTCTGAATGCTTTTTAGATCATAACGGTACTGGACTCAGTGCGATTCAACATTTCGTAAGAAAATAAATCTAATAAAAATAAATAAGGCTTAACAATGGCAATTAAAAACGTAATTATTCATCAAGTTAGACGTGACAAAACAGGAGAAAAACTAACAGTTCAACTCCGAGATACCGAGAATAACATTGACGGGCTGGCGGCAGTATTAACTGAGGATTTACTAGATCTATTTAGCAATGCAAGCCTCAGTATCGGTGAATTCCAAGTACTTGATGATAAAGAAGCCCAGCCTGTTTTTGAGCAAAAATTAAAAAAATATTATGATGATGATGCCAAATGTGCTGATTTTGCAGGTCTTACTAAAGAACTATCAAAACGCTTTGAAAGCATTCTAGTCAGTAAGCAATTAACTTCAGTCAAAGGCGGATTTTTGGTTTTCTATCAATATGAAACAAGAGGTAACAACTGGCTTGCTGTAGCTATATTAAATAAAACAGACGGAATTGATGTTTCAAAAAAATTAGATGTTATTGCTAGCCAAGTACTAGACTTAAAAAAACTGCACTTAGGGGCAGCGATTAACCTTACTCAATGGCAAACAGAAATGAATTCAAGGTACATTCGATTCAGAACTGGTTTAGCTGTTGAAGTACGAGATTACTTTGAGGAATTTATTGGCTGTCAACGAGACAAAGAGGCTGCTAAGCATGAAACCAAAGAACTAAAAAAAGCTATACGTACTTTTGCAACAAATCATTATGAATTTACTGAAGATCAAATATCTGGAAAAGTTAATACTGCACACGACTTTATTACTGAACAGCAAAAAGAAGGTAATCAGGTATTATTGAGCCAAATTGCGAATAGAGTTTTTCCTGATCAGCCTGAAGAGTTTGTAAAAGAGGCGCGAGAGAACTTCAATTTACCTGAAGATATTGCAATTCATAAAGCTAGTTTAAGAGCATATAAAAAGATATCAGGCCGTGGTAACGGTATCGCTATTAGTTTTGATAGTGATATGCTCGGAAGAGAAGTTGAATACAAAGACGGAGTTCTTTCTATAAAAGAAATTCCAATATCTCTAAAAACAGCTCTTGAAGAAGAGCTTGCTGCCAGAAAGAAAGATCTAGATAAAGAATGAGCTCAAAAATAACAGAAACATACAGTAAGATATTCAATCAGCTAGAAGGTATACAAGTTGATAGTAATTCTATTGAAGGCTTTCTTCATTTAACAGATGAGATCGTTGAAGACTTACGTCGATTAGAAAATGCTGGACTAACTTCTGGAACATATGAGTTTTTAAAAGGCAATAAGCCTATTGGTCCGCAAGATTTAGATTCAATTAATGATAAATTTCTTGCAGATGATGTTTTGTGTAATGTTGATTTAGAACCAAAAAAAATTCATTCTAATTTTGTGGTTTGTCTGAAT
>NZ_WTKW01000397.1:0-3520 GCF_011378745.1 Pseudoalteromonas sp. Z1A6 | reverse complement strand
ATAACTAAACTTAACCTTTTGAATTTGCTGTTTTTATTTTTGTTTTATTCACTTTCTAAATGGTCTGTAACTTGCTCTTGATTACATAAGTCACTAAGAGTGAAAATCGGAGCAAAACATGAATGCATTTAAGTACCTAGAATCAGAAAGCCCAGTCAATCTCGCAAGATGGCATGAGTTAGAAAGAATCATGTCGGATGCAATGCAAAATAATTATTTTAAAATGGTTTATCAACCGCTCGTATCATTAGGAACGGGAAAGTTGGTCGGCTTTGAATCGCTAGTAAGGTGCCAATCACCCCGCTTTGGTATTGTAGGCCCTGATGAGTTTATCCCTCATGTAGAGCAATCGGGAATGATTTTAGAATTAGGTGACTGGATTTTTGAGCAATGTTTGTCTGATTTAAAACAGATGCGACATTTTGGTATGACAGATATTGCTGTTTCTTTAAATATTTCACCGGTACAAATTTTAGATGGTGATGTGTTTTCAAAAGTAATGGCTTTGCTAGAAAAGCACCAAATACCACCACAAGCTATTAAAGTTGAATTAACGGAAACAGCGCTCATTCATAGTCCTGATAAAATAGCTAAGGCGTTTGAAAACTTCCATAAAGAAGGCGTAAAGGTGTGGATTGATGATTTTGGCACTGGGTACGCGTCTTTAGGTCTACTTCGTCAATTTGATATCGATGGTTTAAAAATTGATCGCAGTTTTGTAAGTGGTATTGCAACTAATAACGAAGACTTTACGTTATGTAGCGCAATTATTGCGATGGCTCAACGATTGGGCTTACAAACTGTAGCAGAAGGCATTGAAGAGAATGAGCAATTACAAATATTAGAACAACTTGGTTGTGATATTGCTCAGGGGTACTTGCTCGATAAGCCGCAAACATTAACAAAAAGTATTGATACCTGGGCTCTGTAATTGTTTATATTCATTTTGATTTGCAAAATGCAAAAAACAAATTACTCTTAAACTACAATTCTTACATTTTATTAGTGTACGAAGCTTTAACTTACACAAAGGTTATCTATGCCTATATCAGAGCAGTTTATCGATAAAAGTATTACGGAGCTAAATGTTTTAATTCAACTTGAAAAGGATGTTGGAATAAGCGTTTTAGCTCGATTAGTAAACTTATTTATCGATGAATTAGTTACTATGGCTAACCAATTAGATACGGCAATTAGTAATGCAGATATTATAAAAATTAGAGAAATAATGCATGTTTTGAAAAACTCGGCTGCCTTATATGGAGCCGCTCCTTTAGCTGCATTGGCAACACAGTTACACGATTCACCACCACCAACCACAGAAGAAAATTTGCACGCAGCGCTTGTTATTAAGCATAACTTGGATAAAACCCGAGATGCATATCAAATAATGAGTAAGAGTATAGCTATCTAGGAGAAAGCCGTGTCAGATATAATGGGTAAAGGCCTTGTTTATATTGTTGAAGATAGCATCGCAAGTGGTGCTTTGTACGCAAGTCAGCTAGAGCAAGTAGGTTTTGAATGTAAGCATTTCGCAGATGGATATTCTGCTTTGGTCGGTATTAAAGAAAAAATGCCTGCGGTGATAGTACAAGATGTATGCTTGCCTGATATAAGTGGGCTTGAAGTTTTACAATTTGTAAATAAACAAAAAAATCCTGCTAATGTAGTCATGATCACCTCAAATAGTTCTATTGATATTGCAGTGGAAGCTATGCGTTTAGGTGGCTTCGATTTTTTAGAAAAACCCTTCACAAGTCAGCGACTTATTAGCTCAGTAGAAAGTGCGTTAACACCCAAAGAGCAAGCTAAAGTACAACCTTTGGTTCAAAGCAGTGATAAAAGCCAAGATTTTGTTGGTGAATCTCTCGCAATGAAAACCGTTTTTAGATTGCTAGATAGCGCAGCTAGAAGTAAAGCATGCGTATTTATTACAGGTGAAAGTGGAACCGGTAAAGAAGTATGCGCACAAACCCTTCATGATTCGAGCCCTCGCAGCCAAGGCCCTTTTATTGCTATAAACTGTGCTGCGATCCCTGCTGAATTATTTGAATCAGAATTTTTTGGTCATGTTAAAGGGGCGTTTAGTGGGGCGTTAAGCGATCGTAAGGGCGCTGTTGAAGTGGCCAACGGCGGTACGTTATTTCTAGATGAACTATGTGAAATGGAGCTTAACTTACAAGCTAAGTTATTGCGCTTTTTACAAACCGGCATATTTAGCAAGGTTGGTAGCAGCGAGGTATTACACAGCGATGTTCGCTTGGTATGTGCAACCAACAGAAATCCAATAATAGAGGTAGCAGAGGGGCGCTTTAGAGAAGATTTATATTATCGTTTAAATGTTATCCCCGTAAAGCTCCCGCCTTTAAGGGAGCGCGGAAACGATATTTTACTGCTCGCTGAGTATATTTTAAAACAAAAAAGCGATAGCAACGCTAAACATTTTATTGGCTTTTCTGATGAAGTTAAGGCGCTTTTTTGTAATTACGATTGGCCAGGTAATATACGCGAACTGCAAAATGTAATTGAAAATACAGTCGTTATTAATGATGGCGATGTAATAGAAAGAGATATGCTACCAAATTCATTTGGTCTAGGCGCTGTAAAACACTCAAGCTCAGCTAAGTCAATTCACAATACAAACGATCAGAGTGTTCAATTATCTCCTATGTCGGTTCACGATATAGAACCATTATGGCAAGTTGAAAAAAGGGCTATTGAAAACGCAATCAAAAGCTGCGAAGACAACATTCCTCTTGCTGCTGCTTATTTAGGGGTAAGTGCATCCACCATTTATAGAAAAATAAAAGGATGGTCTTAAAGTTGTAATAGATTTTTAATTACATTTTTCAGGTTGAATTAATGAAAGTTACCCTAAGCTCTATGGGTAATAGCAAATTGATTTTTAATCTGAAACAGTAAAAGGAGATCGCAATGAGTAGTACTAGTTTAAAACCTGCGGATATTATGCCATCACTAGTAGTGAGTGATGTTGATGAGAAAAAGATAGATTTAGTCGACAGAATTAGTGACTCTCCGTGGAAAATGATTGTTGTTTATCGTGGCCAGCACTGCCCTAAATGTACTGCGCAACTCAACGAGCTTGCTAAAGTTCATAAAGACTTTAAAGATGCTGGTGTTGAAGTGGTTGCAGTAAGTGGTGATAGCCATGAGCAGCTTAATAAACATCTTGAAAAAATAGATATTAACTTCCCAATTTACTATGGTTTAACAATCGAGCAAATGACAGATTTAGGGCTACATATTAGCGAGCCTCGCAGTGATGCAGAAACTGACCATCCATTTGCTGAGCCAGGAATTTATGTGCTTAATGAAAAAAATCAGCTTCAAATGGTCGATATATCAAACAGCCCGTTTGTTCGTCCTGATTTAGAGCAACTGCTAGGTGGGATTAAGTTTTCAAGAGAAAACGACTATCCGATCCGAGGCACATTTATTAAATAACATTCGTTTTACATGGTTTCAAACAAGGCACTTTTTAGTGCCTTTTTTATTTATT
>NZ_WTKW01000396.1:0-3526 GCF_011378745.1 Pseudoalteromonas sp. Z1A6 | reverse complement strand
TTTGAATTTCTGAAATTTCAAAGTACCTAACACCGGCTTCAATCGGATGTTTATATATTTTATTTACTAATTCTTCGTCAAGTTCAGGTATGAAAATAAACTGATTGGTTGAATCCCAATCGTAAAAAGCTACTTGCCCTTCAAGTGATTTTAAAAGAGCTAAA
Source organism: Pseudoalteromonas sp. Z1A6 (assembly GCF_011378745.1). NCBI lineage: Bacteria > Pseudomonadati > Pseudomonadota > Gammaproteobacteria > Alteromonadales > Pseudoalteromonadaceae > Pseudoalteromonas > Pseudoalteromonas sp. Z1A6. Next base: position 3,362 of record NZ_WTKW01000396.1, on the reverse strand, counting down.
CCATAAATACGGCATAAACCAGCAGTTAAACCATATGGTGGTAGCATCCACATTTCATAAAGCTCAGCCATCGTTACTTGTTTTGTAGTTGAGTTTTTCTTAATAAACTCAAAACCACTTTCAAATAACTCATGCATTCTAGGGTTTGCTTTTATAGCGTCTTTGCTCCACTCACTAGGGAACAAGAAACCTTCAGGTGTTTCGCAGTGCCAACCTTTACTCTTTAAACAAGAAAGATATAGCCCTTTTTCTGGAGGAAATGATTTTTCATCAAAACCTAAATCTTTTTCATCGCCAAATCTAAACATTGCATTCATTAGCTTACGAATAGCACTGTTTGCGCTACCAGAAGGCTTTGAACGGTTCACAAGCTCGTTTATTACTACTGGTGACTTATTAAATAGATCATTTGCAATTTTTGAGGCGACAGATGTTAAAGGTGCCGTTTCTAACTTTTTACCGCAATGAAACCAATCAGCGTTTTTGTAAACATACTGCAATTCATGGTCAACATTAGACTGCGCAAATTTAATCCGATTCTCTAGCTCATTTTTTGCAATTAGATCATGCGCTATTTTTTTCTCGTCTTTGAGTATTTGTTTTAAAGCAATTAACCCAATAGCAGCATTTTTAAGGTTTGAAAAGTCTTCAAACTTTCCAACAATACTGAAAGGCATTGCTTCTTCATGAGGTTTAAGTGCTTTAGCAATATCTTCATTCACGCATAAAATAAACGTAGCAAATGCTTCACCCGTTTTAGGTTGGGTAACAAATGGCTTGATAAGATCAACATCGTATTTGTTTATCAGCTTTGTAGTTGCCCAGCGCATAGTACCTGTTTTATGGTAATGTGCCGTTGCTAAAATATTTTGCGGTATATCACATATTTCAGTCCAATCCACACCATAGCTTATGGCTTCAATACGCTCATTGATAAGGTTATTAATGTCGATATCACTACCTTGAAACACAAATAAAGCATCGTGTTTTTGTCGGTAAATAATGACCGTCCAAGTCTCTAAATCTATCAGTGATTGCATTATTTCGGCAGCTTCATAACCGCGACTAACGAAGTATTTTTTTATAAAATCACGTTTGCCATGTAACTGATGATGAAAACCAAAGATAGTGAGTAGGGCGATTAACTTAGTTATAGCTGTATGGAGTTCACCGCCTTTTTGCTCTGCTCTATAAATGGCATCACAACCCTCTAACCATGCCTTACTATCTTGAGAAGTAACAATTAAATGATGTAAGTTATGATGTAAATAATCCCAATACATTTCAGGACGATATAGATTTAATGCTTCATTGAGTTCGCTATACTCTGTTTCTAAGAACTCTCTGAACCCATACTTTTCATGTGATGCTAAAAAGCCAAACAAACTACGTTCATTTTGTGAAAAGCGGCGACGAGAAACAGGGCCAAGTAATAAACTAACTATAGGATCAAGTGGTAGCGTATTACTTAACGCATTAACATTTTTGTTTTGATTTACAAACGCAGAGCTAGCAACGTCAACTAACTTTTCATACTTTGACTCAATAGCTTTTACTACTTTAGGTGCTCTAAATATTGAATCACCAACAAGTATTAAAGATTCATCAATTGAAGGGTTAAAGCTTAAGTCTCTATAGCGGCCTTGAACTTTACTCCACTCTTGCTGTGTTTTAACGTCTTTATTTTTAGCGTAATCAGAGAATGCTTGATGTAAAAAACCAACCAGTAATACAGGGCGCTTAGTCTGTTGAACAATATCGGCCAGAGACTGAAATAAATGTAAGTCTTTATTTGCACGCGATTGATAGTCTAAAGCTTTGCCCATTTCGTCGAGTAGAATTAAAACGCCGTCTTCATTATCACTTTGTTTTTGTAGAAGAGATTTAATCTTGGCTAAACATTCATCATCATTAAGAGCCAGAATATCTTCAGTATTATACTTGACGTTAAATGCTTTCAATAAACTGATTAAAATACTATTAGCAGGCGCTTCTAGACCGCAAACATGTTTAATTGTTTTCCAGCCGTTGGTAATTTTAAATCTAGCATCAAACTCAGTAATTACCTTTTGAGAACTATTAAGTTTGCTCAGTGCGTAATTACGTTGGTCTGAATCAGTAGAAAGTAAGCAAGATAAAAATAAGGCTACAGTTGATTTACCAGAACCATAAGGACCGGTGATTGTATATGCTCTTTGCGTACTACCTTCAAATTCACGGCTAACAGTATCAAGTACATTTATCGCTGTACCATGTACAATAAAATCATCAATAAAAGGTTTTAGGTTTGCACTATCAACATCAATGCGAGTAGAGCTTTTATATCGTTGGTTAATTGCAATAATAGATTCAGACATTGTATTTGCCGTAATAGTCATTTAAGTAATTGATAGTATTGTTTTTTGCAGAGTCAGAGACATTAACTTGCCTTAGCCCTAGTGAATCAACCCATGATATATTTTTGTTAGTATGTTCTTGAGCTTCATCGAGTTTTTGCCCTAATCCAGATTCAGACAACCTAAATATACGTCCCGGTGAACACGGTTTAGTCAGTAATGAATCAAAGTCAATAGTACTCACGTTAGAGTCAACGGTTTCTACTTTGAAAAACTCAAGTAATGCATATATAAATACGTCAATAGGTAGCTCAGGTCTTTCTGTTAAATTACTAACATAAAAAGAACGACCATTGTCTTGCACTAAATTAAGCTCGGCAAGTGGAGAGGTGAAGTGATCTTCATCTATTTTTTTTGTTGTTGTCTTAACTTTCTTACTGTACATATTTAAAAAACAATCCATGTCTTTTTTTATAGTTGTAACATTACCAACTTCACTTTTAACTAAGCGTTTTGCATCTTCATAGCAATCATCAATCAGTTTTGATTTCTCAAAGTGCTGAACATTAGAGTAGTTAAAAAAGTATCGATATGCAGTTAAGTGCTCATCATTAAAGTTTAACCAAAAGTGCAACAACCATATAGAACCCGATAATTCTAAGTAAGGATCTTTACCATCATTACCAAACAAATATTGCCCTTTACCCTTAGTAACTTTATGCAGAGTTTTATTGTTTTCTCTTTCGCTTTTTATAATACCGCTCGACTCAGCCCAATACTGAATCGCTTTAACCATATTTTTACCAACGCCAAGCTCAACAATAGAATGACGAATACTTTCTTCGTCAGAACTTGAGAAATTACCATTTGAATTCAAATGATTAACCGCTTTGAATAGCCATCCATAGCGCAGAGGGAAAGTATCATGACCTGTAAATTTAGCTTTCATAGCTTTTTGAGTGCCTCTGGAGAAATTGTCCAAGCGGCAATATTAACGTGAATTAAGATTAAGAGGAAGACTTCTAG
>NZ_WTKW01000395.1:0-3527 GCF_011378745.1 Pseudoalteromonas sp. Z1A6 | reverse complement strand
GATTAATCTATTGAATTAAATAAATTAATTTATAAACATTTTATTAACCGCGTGCTTATTTATCTTGCGATAAACTGTAAACATAGGCAGTTAATAAGTGAATCTTATCTTCACCTAAAATGTCTTTCCATGCAGGCATTACACCGGCACGGCCGTGGTTAAGCGTTTCTTCAACAGCACGTTGAGAACCACCATATAACCAAATGTTATCAGTCAGGTTAGGCGCGCCAAACGGTAGGTTATGTGCAACCGACCCTTTACCGTCAGCACCATGACATGCGGCACACATTGCAAACTTAGCAGCGCCTGCGTCTGCGTCTTTTTGGTTAACAGTACGACCAGAAAGGCTCAGCACATGTGCTGTCATTTCTTTAACGCCTTGTTCGCCAAGAGCAGGACCCCAAGCTGGCATTGCTGCAATACGACCATAAAGAAGTGTTTCTTTAATTTTGTCAGGTGTTCCGCCATATAACCAATCTTTATCAGTTAGGTTAGGGAAGCCAGTACCACCACGTGCATCAGAGCCATGACATTGCGCACAGTTTTGTGAGAATAAACGCTGACCAATTTCAATGGCTACTTGGCCATCTGTTTGCTCATGTTTATTATCATTATCAAGTGCTACTTGCTGCGCTGCATCACCTTCAAATTTAGAATTAACTAAATCTAAAACGGGTACTTGTGCAAGTTTATTAAAAATAGGACCAAAGCGCTCTTCTGCAGCTTCGTACTCTTTATCAAGTTTTACAAAGCGACCATCCGCTTTTGCCTCTGCAACTGCTTTTTTAGATTCAGCTAAAGACGTAATACCTTGATTAGAACTAGTCCATTTACCAAAACCTTCCCAGTTACCTAAACCTGGGAAAGCTGCAAGGTAATATACCGACCAAGCAAAAGTTGCGAAAAACATGTAAGTCCACCATTTTGGTAGTGGATTATTTAGCTCTTCAATGCCGTCAAATTCATGTCCACAGCTTTCACCTTCTTCTACGCCTGCATAGTTTTTTAAGTTCCAAACTAATAAGCCAAAGATGATGCATAAGCATGCAAGGGTTAATACAATAACCCAAATACTCCAAAAGCTAGTCATTTTTCAGACTCCTTTTCCTCGTTAGAGAGCGTGTTGTCATGTTTTTTTTCATCTTCAAAAATGGCATTAGCAGCGCTGTCAAAACGAGTTTTGCTTCGCTTGCTATATGCCCATGCAACAATCACAATAAACAATACTAAAATTACCAGAGTTAAAATACCTCTGTATGTTCCGTAATCCATAATTTTTTACTTCAAGTGGGTACCAAGTTGCTGTAAATACGCGATGAGAGCTTGGATTTCTGTTGCGCCTTTGCCATCATTCATAGCATTAACTTTATCAACATCTGCTTGAAGCTCTGCATCATCGCCATAACCTAAACCCGGATGTTTTGGGTTTTCTGGGTTAATAGCAAAAGTATCACGGAAAAGTTGTAGTTTTTTCAGAGTAAGGCTTGTATCAACCGTATTCTCTGCTAACCAAGGAAAGCCTGGCATGTTTGACTCAGGAACCACAGCACGTGGATCAACTAAGTGAGCATAATGCCAATCGTCCGAGTAGCGCTTACCAACACGAGCCAAGTCAGGACCAGTACGTTTAGAACCCCATAAAAACGGATGATCCCATACTGATTCGCCTGCTACAGAGTAGTGACCATAACGCTCAACTTCATCACGAAAAGGACGAATCATTTGTGAGTGACAGTTAGAACAACCTTCACGCACGTAAAGGTCGCGGCCTTCCATTTCTAAAGCGTTAAGAGGGCGTAAACCCTCCACTGGTTTAGTTGTATCGTCTTGAAACATTAGCGGAGTGATCTCAACTAACGCGCCAAAGCTAATAGCAAAAACAGTCAGAATAGCCATAAGGCCAACGTTCTTTTCTACTATTTCATGTTTGTTTTGTGAATTTTTCTTGCTCATCATCTCACTCCGTTATGCTAATTGTGCTTGCGCGTCTAGTTTCAGAGATTCTTTCTCAGCTGAAATAGTGCGGTAAACGTTATAAGCCATAACTAACATACCCGTTACGATGAATACACCGCCTACAAAGCGCATGATATAGAAAGGATGCGACGCTTCTAAAGACTGCACAAAGCTGTACATTAATGTACCGTCAGCATTCACTGCACGCCACATTAGACCTTGCATTACACCAGAAATCCACATTGCAACAATGTATAAAACAACACCTACAGTGTGTAACCAGAAGTGGGTATTAACTAATTTAACGCTATACATACGACCTTGCGCGAATAACGCAGGAATTAAGTGGTAAATAGCACCAATTGAAATCATAGCAACCCAACCTAGTGCACCTGAGTGTACGTGGCCGATTGTCCAATCTGTGTAGTGAGATAACGCATTTACAGATTTAATTGCCATCATTGGACCTTCAAACGTAGACATACCGTAGAAAGACAATGAAACAACTAAAAAGCGTAGTACTGGATCAGTTCGTAGTTTATGCCACGCGCCAGATAGCGTCATAATACCGTTGATCATACCACCCCAAGACGGTACGAATAGGATAATAGACATAACCATACCTAAACTTTGCGTCCAATCAGGAAGCGCTGTGTAGTGAAGGTGATGAGGACCAGCCCAGATATATAATGAAATTAGAGCCCAAAAGTGAACTACCGATAAACGGTATGAGTACACTGGACGACCTGCTTGTTTAGGTACAAAGTAATACATCATACCCAAGAAACCAGCAGTAAGTAGGAAACCTACAGCGTTATGACCGTACCACCACTGAACCATAGCATCTACGGCACCTGCATAGATTGAATATGATTTAGTTAACGACACAGGCACTGCCATGCTGTTTACAATGTGTAGCACTGCAACAGTAATAATAAAGCCAGCATAGAACCAGTTAGCAACATAGATGTGCGACACTTTACGCTTGATTAAAGTACCAAAGAATACAATAGCGTAAACAATCCAAACCACAGCGATTAAAATATCGATTGGCCATTCAAGTTCTGCATATTCTTTTGAGCTAGTAATACCTAACGGTAGCGTTATTACTGCTAATACAATAACTAGCTGCCAGCCCCAAAAAGAAAAGGCGGCGAGTTTGTCTGAGAAAAGACGCGTTTGACAAGTACGTTGTACGACGTAATAAGACGTCGCAAAAAGTGCACTGGTACCAAATGCGAAAATTACTGCGTTCGTGTGTAACGGACGTAGTCGAGAGTAAGTTAACCATGGTGTATCAAAGTTAAGTGCTGGCCAAGCTAATTGGGCAGCAATCAGAACCCCAATACTCATGCCAACGATGCCCCAAATCACTGTCATAATAGCGAATTGGCGTACAACCTTATAGTTATACTCAGTTTGTGATGCTACTGTTTGGCTCATTTTCTGGCTTCCGCTGCAATAAATGCGTTTAGAAATGAATTACCCACCTTTAAAAGTGGGGCCTACTATTTTCTCAAGCGTGTTATCTAAAACTTTCAATACATGAAAGCTTCAGAAAAAAACTTGAG
>NZ_WTKW01000394.1:0-3547 GCF_011378745.1 Pseudoalteromonas sp. Z1A6 | reverse complement strand
GGTTTTGTTTTATCTTATTGATTTTAAATGATAATTTACTTGGTTTGAGTTTTGCTTGGTAGTAAGTGTATTTTCTTAAATAAATAAAGGAGTTATTATGAGTACCGTTATTACTGGGTTATTCGAAAGTGCATCACAAGCAACACTCGCAATTTATAGATTAGAAGCTTTAGGTATTAATGAAGCTGATATTAGTATTGTAGCCAACGACTCATACGCAAAGGAAGATTTTGCTGTAGACGAAGGTACTAAAGCTGCCGAAGGCGGCATTATAGGCGCGGCTTCAGGTGGTATTCTTGCTGCAATTATTGGTGGATTTACTGCTGTAGGGACTGTAGCAACAGGTGGTACAGGCTTATTAGTTGCCGGTCCATTAGTCGCTGCATTTGCCGCTGGTGGCGCAGGTGCTGCAGTAGGTGGTACTTTAGGTGCCGCAGTTGGTGCGTTTATCCCCGAGCACGAAATTAAGTACTACGAAGACGCCATTGAAAAAGGCTCTATATTAATTGGTATTAAGTACGATAGTGACAACAAAAACGCTATTGAAGAAATACTTAACAATGCAGGCGCAAGTAACGTTTCTACAGCGTAATGCTAGCTAATTAGTTTCAAAATTAATATGAAAGGTGAAACTTAGTTTCACCTTTTTTATGCTATTTTTTTGATTAGGCATAAAATCTAACTTTAAGTAGCGCTTACAACTAAGTTATTATTTTAACTGTATTAATACTAAGCCCGAGAACACTTTGAATTATTTAGCTCACCTTTATTTAGCACAGCCTACAGCCGATTCTCACTTTGGGAACTTGTTGGGCGACTTTGGTGGTAAAAGGCATGTAGAACACTTACCAAATACGGTTATAAACGGGCTCGATAACCACTATTTAGTCGATAAATTTACCGACTCTCACCCAGTAGTAAAACACGCTAAACAGTACTTTTCACCCGAGCGTAAGCGCTTTGCTGGTGTAGCTATTGATGTGGTGTTTGATCATTTTTTAATTGTGCATTGGCAGCGATTTAGCAAGCAACCTTTAAGTGACTTTAAGTACACCAGCTATCAGCTTTTAAATAATCGCATACCTGTTATGCCAACGCGTATGCAGCATGTTGTAACAAGTATGACTAAAAACGATTGGTTTAAAGAATACGAAACCATGGATGGAATAGGGCTAGCACTTGATAATATTGCCAAGCGTATTCGCTTTACTAACACTTTTGCTGGCGCGGCTGATGACATAGCACGGAATTACGATGAATTAGAAGCCGTTTTTTTAGCGTTCTTCCCGGAGCTAATTAAGCATGTAAGTGAGTTTGATCTTGAAAGCACCTCAAAAAATGGCATAAAGCGCATTATTTAAAGTTTTCATCAATTGTTAACCTTTTGTGATAATTTAAGGTAAAAAAAACGCTACTCTAATACAAATTAATTTTTGAGTGTTTTTAATGAATCGCAATTACTTGGTTATTGTGAGCTTTGCTGTTTTAGCGGCATTTCAATCTGGTGCTGTATTGGCTTTCGACTTTGACTTAAAGTCGGTACGAACCACTATTTCAAACCCTAACACTAGCCACGCGTTAATATATGACGACTTGGCTGGAAATAATCAAAAAACACTGTTTTCGTTAGAGCCCATAAACAATCAACGTGTGGGTGTGTTTTTTGATATTAACGACATTGAAATTGGTTATTCTGCCGATATTTTTGAAGATGATGTTGAAACAAAAACACAAGATATACTGCTTTCGTATAGAAAATTTAAAAATTCTAAAATCACATTTAACTATCAAACGCTTGAAGGGCTACAAAGCACGGCTAGCAATTTAAGCGGCAATCAAACGGATCAAATTTTCTCGCAAAATACACGTTCAACCAAGTTTGAGCTATCTGGCCAACACAACTTTTATACCTTTAATAATAAAGAGTCTTTGTTTGAGCATTTTTTTCTTAATAGACCAAAGCTAAGCAGCAAATTTGACTTGTCGTTAAGTGTTGTTGGCGCGTGGTCTTTCAAGCATGTATCTCTTGAGAATAAAGATAATATTGTGTTTCAGGCTGATTTTTTAAATTCGTCTGCACCACAGGTCACTAAGTTAATTTCTAATTCGTACGGGGCGAGTATTGGCTCGCTTTTATCATTTTCGTTGCCGCATAATGTTCACGTATTTGCTGAATACAAAGTAGGTAAGGGAAATATTCGAAATACAGACCCTGGGCTGGGGTTAAAAGATTCGGGCGGTGAAAAAGTAGCGGCATACGGCGGTGGTATTTCTTGGACTTCAAGTAACAAAAAACTCATGGTAGTACTACGTGCGTGGGAGCAAACAGGTAGGCATATAGATACTTCTTTTGGTGACTTGTCAGTAATTAAGTTTTTTTAATATTGAGTGCTGGGGCTCTCACTTAAGTTTTTGCAGAATTTTAGGGATAAGTAATTACACCTGCATGTAATTACTTAATAGTAATGAGTGCTTAGTTAGTCTTTCATTGAGCGCCATGCAAATGTAGATGCTGCAATAACGATCGCAATGGCAATACCTAAGTAGAGTGTTTCTATTGTGCCGCCGAACTCAACTGCGTGCTCTAAAAATAGTATTACCAGTACAACCGAAGTTACTTGTACCAGAGTTATTTTTAAATCATGAAAGTCTTTAATATTAAAAGCAGCAAGAAATTTACTTTCCTCAGGCTTAGATGGTGTTATAAATAGTCGGTACAAGCTAATAGCAATAACTTGTAAGGTAATTCCGATTAGTAGCAAATCAAGAATTTTCAGTAGTTCAACTATTAGGGCTTTACCGGCTTTAGCTGAATCAGGCAGGTCAAATAGCGTTGTTATTACTATATTAGCTACAATATTAATGCATGAAACATAAACGAGTAATGATGATATTGCAGCGGTAATAACGGCGATTACGACCAAAAACCGACTTGTTTGGAATATATTTTCCATGTTGCTCAACTTTATAATTAGACCTGACTTATACGAAACGTAGCTTAAGTTAGATCCCTTACGAACTTTTTACTTTTATATTTGCTTTAACATATTGGCTATTTACTTGTTAAGCATAGAAATAACAAATTTAACTGGAATATTATGAGTAAGAATAACGATGTACCTCAGGCTTATGTTAAGCAAGAGGAAGGTTATAGAATAAAAGCCTTAAGATTATATCCTTGGGTATGCGGGCGTTGTGCTCGTGAGTTTGAATACTCAAATTTACGTGAGTTAACGGTGCATCATGTTGATCATAACCACAGTAATAATCCTGAAGACGGAAGTAACTGGGAGTTATTGTGTATTTATTGCCACGACAATGAGCACAATAAATACCACGAGCATATTATGTATGGCGGGTCGACTACAGATCGCAAAGTTGAGGCTGCGACGCATTCTCCATTTGCCGATTTAAAAGCGATGCTTAATAAATCAAAGTAATATTAGTTAAATTAAGAGCTTAAACCTAAAATTTTATTAATTTAAATGGCATTTTGAGGGTGAACGGTTATAAACCGAAGCAACCTCAAAATTAACTTTAAATTGGT
>NZ_WTKW01000393.1:0-3550 GCF_011378745.1 Pseudoalteromonas sp. Z1A6 | reverse complement strand
AAAAGCGAATTTAAAAAATAAAAATGAGATATACGATCATTACTTAAATAGGTTTCAAGAGCGTTTGAATAAATCCGGATCTACTGAAGACTTCGGGGTACTTGATATAGTGACAACTTTTTTTAATAGCTGGCAGCATAAACAATGGGCAAAAATTGTTCCTCTAATGTATCACCTAGTTGGAAAACATAAAGGTAAGGCAGCACGTGAGGTTAAGGAAAACTACTCTAAGTTTGAATTAAAGGACTATAGAATTATTGGATTTTCGAATGAGAACCCAAGTAGTGCAAGTGTGCAATCTATCTTAAGTGTTTTAACTCATGGGGAGCTTAAAAAATATACTATTAATTTAAGAATTAATTATTCTTGCGATGAGCTTCTAGCAATCCCGATTGGTCACCCAAACGGAACCTGGGGAATTGTCCAAAACTCATTGTCTGAAATTCTATTTAGTGGAAGGAGATAAACTAAAACAGTGGATTGAGTTTATACATCGCAATCCACTATTTTAGTCCATTTAATGCTGTTTTAGCACTATCCGCAGACACTACAAAACCAACTACCTAAATTACTCAAGATGAGCATCATCAGGCTTTTTCGGTTTACTCGCTACTTCTGTTAAGCCATCTTCGCAATCACCGCTGTCGCAGGTATTTAAATCGCTTTGTGCTTGTTTATCTTGTTGTAGCACATGTTTTAAATCTTCCATGCGTTGGCGCACTGCTACGCCGTAGCTGGCGTCGTCGCCCCATAATGCAGCAAGTTGTACTACTGCAGCGCGGTCGTGGTCTCTAAACAGTTTACCTGCACGCTCGGCATCTTGTTTAGTGTTACCTAGTAACTCGAGTGCTTCTACGGCAAGGTTAATAGCTGAGTCGACTGTTTCGCGGTTAAACGCATCTACTTTTAAATTAAGTAATTGATACGCATGGCGACGGTCGATTGCGCGGGCAACAATTTTAAGTTGCGGGTAGTTTTTATGGGCGAGCTTAATTATCTCTATGGTTTTATCGGGGTCGTCTATTGCTACTACCAACATTTGTGCGGTGTGCGCGCCTGCGGCTTCAAGGAGTTCTTGGCGTGCGGCATCGCCATAAAATACGGTGTTACCAAAACGGCGCAGTAATTCTATTTGGCTAGGGCTGTGATCAAGTACGGTAATTTCGTAGCCTTGAGCGTGCAGTAAGCGCCCCATAATTTGGCCAAAACGTCCGTAGCCGGCAATAATTACGTGTTTAGCGGTACTTATTTGTTCTGGCTTATCAAACTCAGGCATAGCACTGCTGCTGCGTTTTTGTATTTGCTCATAAACCATAAGTAGTAACGGCGCTATTAGCATTGATACTGCAACAACTAAGGTAACAAGACTGGTTTGCTCGGGCGTTAAAATGCTTAAGGTGGTGGTTACGCTTAAAAGTACAAAGGCAAACTCACCCCCTTGGGCAAGCGCTAAGGCAAATAATAACTGCTGTTTACTGTTAATTTTAAAGGTAACGGCAAGGGCAAATAAAATGCAGGCTTTAACTACAATAAGTAAAACCACTAAGCCTATAACGGTACTAAACTCGTTAAATAGCAGCTCAAAGTTAATTGATGCGCCAACAGTTATAAAAAACAATCCTAAAAGTAAGCCTTTAAAGGGTTCTATATCGGCTTCTAATTCGTGTCTAAATTCGCTCTCGGCAAGTACAACGCCTGCTAAAAAAGTCCCCAGCGCAGGCGATAAACCAATACTTTGCATAACCAGTGCAATAGCGACTACTAAAAAGAGTGCAAAAATAGTAAATATTTCACGCATGTGGGTTTGGGCAATGTATCTAAATAACGGCGCCGATACATATTTACCGCCGGCAATAATAGCGGCAATAACCGCAACCGAAACACATACTTGTTGCCATACAGGCCAGCCTGCAATAATCGAATCGCTGATTTCTTTTGTGCTAGTTTGCGGGGCAAATGCAAGCAGTGGCAATAGGGCTAAAATAGGGATAATTGCGATGTCTTGAAACAGCAATACCGAAAATGCGTTTTGTCCGGCTTCTTGTTTTAGCCAGCCTTTTTCTTCAAGGCTTTGCAGCACAATAGCAGTAGAGGAGAGCGCGAGCATTAAACCAATGGCGAGTGCGGTTTGCCAATGCATGGCAAAAAACCAATAACAAAATGCAAATATAGCCGCTGCCGATAACACAACCTGTAAGCCGCCAAGTCCTAAAATAGAGTGGCGTAATGTCCATAAACGCGAAGGTTGTAGCTCAAGGCCCACTAAAAACAGCATCATTACTACGCCAAATTCAGCGAAGTGCATTACATCGGTTTGATCGCCCACAACACCCAGCGCATAAGGGCCAATGAGAATGCCGGCAATTAAATAACCTAACACAGAGCCAAGTCCGACTCGTTTTGCAATAGGGACAGCTACTATGGCTGCTGCTAAGTAAATTAAAGCAATTTCTAACACGCGTTTATCCTAAGTCATTCTATTTATGCTCAAGGTATTTGAGCATAAATAGAATGACTTAGGTTCTTATAAAATACAATGATTCATGTGGCTGAAAATGCTAAATTAGTCAGTTACTTTTACTGAACCGCTAATATTATCGATACTTACATCGCCCGAGCCTGACTCAGTAATAGTCAGCCCCTTTGCATGGTTAACGCGAATATCACCCGAACCGTCTTCAATTGTTACGCTTGAGCCAATATGCTCAATGATCATGTCGCCAGAGTTATCATCAACATTAACTGCACCGCTAATATGGCTTATTACTAAATCACCCGATCCATCTTCAACGTTTAGCGAACCAGTTATGCTGCTCACGTGCATTTCGCCAGAACCATCGTCAATAGTTACATTGCCGCTTACGTTGTTTATATGAATACTGCCAGAGCCGTCGGTTAATTCTAAATTACCTGCGATGTTTTCAAGGTTTACTTCACCTGAGCCATCGTCAACAGTTAGGTTTTTAGCACTGCTTATAGTTAAGTCCCCCGAGCCGTCTTTTACATCAATATTGCTTTGCATAGCATTTATTAAAATGTCGCCAGAGCCATCATCAATATCTAAATTTAGATTACTTGGCACAGTAACCACTAAATTAATACTTGGAGATTGGCCACTGTAAAAGCTAATGCCATTACGGCTTTTATTTTGGGCAACAAGCTTTGCCTGTTTACCGTCTTGCTCGAGCGTTAGCTCGTATTCGTATTCGTCTTCAATGTCGGCTGTGTAAATAGTGGCATCAACACTAATGCTGGTGGCTGTTTGTGAGCCTTTTATTTCAAGGTTGCCTGCGCCACTTAAAACATTTAAATACTCAAGATTGTTGCTAGGCAATGTGAGCTGTTGTGTTTGTTTTACAGACGCCACGCTTGGCGATATGTGAAACACACAACCACTTAATAATAAAATACCGCTAATTAGCGAAAGTGGTTTTGTAATGCGAGAGACTGTTGATGAACTCATATTTAATCCTTTGATCTTTATTGTTTGAATTTAGTATGAGTACAATAGAGCAAAAAGGAGACCAAAAGTTAATCCTTTGTTTTATAT
>NZ_WTKW01000392.1:0-3583 GCF_011378745.1 Pseudoalteromonas sp. Z1A6 | reverse complement strand
GTACGAGTGCCCACACAGATGATTGCTTTATATTGTTAAAGAACGTTGCGATTATAAAGTTAAACTTTATCTCGCTAGGGCTGCGCATATTACGCTTTCCTATTTTTTTGTCAACACTTAAATTTAAACTTTCTAAAAGATTCTATCTAAGTTTTACTTAACTCTCTGAGTTGTTCGTGCCTCGCTATGCGTTGGCGTTTCCCGTCTCAGTGGGGTCGCATTATAGGGAGATCCGAAAACAGATCAACCCTTTTTTGAAGAAAACTTGAAATAATGTGCTGTTCGCTGAGTATTTGAGCTAAACACGTTAAAAACACAACATAACTAGCAAATTATTAACAACTAAAGGTGTTTAAACTTCACTAATATTAAAAGTGAGCTTAAACGATCTTCATATAAAGACTTACACCCCATATGATCAACACGATCGTTAATGAAAGTGTTACGGCTGCAGATCCCATATCTTTGGCTCTACCTGACAATACATGCAATTCTGTACTTACTCGATCTGTTAATGCTTCAATGGCAGAGTTTAGCAATTCAACTATTAGAATAATAAGCAGTGAGCTAATTAGTATTGCCCAGTGTAATAATGATGAAGCCAGCCAAAATGAAGTGGGGAATAATATAAGGCTTAGTAATAGCTCTTGTCTAAATGCAGCTTCTTCTTTAAATGCTGCTTTAAAGCCAAGATAGGAGCAATAGGTTGCTTTGAAAACGCGTTTGAGGCCTAAGCCATTTGGTTTTAATACATCTTTCATTAATAAACTCTATGAATGAAGGTCAAAATAAAGCCCCGCACTGCGAGGCTTTTTATTTATGCTACGCCGTATTGATCACGGTAAGCTTTAACTGAGGCTAAATGCTCGCCCATCGTTCCTTGGTTTTCAAGGTAACTAATAAGGTCTGCTAATTTTACAATAGAAATTACTTTGGTATTAAAGTCGCGTTCAACTTCTTGAATAGCTGATAACTCGGCTTTACCTTTTTCTTGGCGATCTAATGCAATTAAAACACCACTAAGGTCTGCACCATTTTGTGCAATAATTTCCATGGACTCACGAATAGCGGTACCTGCGGTAATTACATCATCAACTAGCATTATTTTGCCATTGAGTTCTGAGCCTACTAATGTACCTCCTTCACCGTGTGCTTTTTTCTCTTTACGGTTAAAACAGTACGGTACATCTTTATCATGGTGATCTGCTAATGCAACTGCCGTCGTTGTTGCTATTGGGATACCCTTATACGCGGGACCAAATAGTACATCGTACTCTATCGCTGAATCTTCTAATGCTGATGCATAAAAACGACCTAAACGTGCTAAGTCACGACCTGTATTAAACAAACCGGCATTAAAAAAGTAAGGACTTATGCGCCCTGACTTTAAAGTAAACTCACCAAATTTTAATACCTGCTTCTCTAGAGCAAATTCTATAAACTCTTTTTGATAATCTTTCATATCTAGTGGCCTACCTATTTATGCTAATGCTTGCTTTTGTACGTCAATGATCTCACGAATAGAATGTTTAGCTAAAGTAAGTAACTCATCTAGCTCATCAAACGAGAAAGGTTCGCCTTCGGCTGTGCCTTGAATTTCTATAATTTTACCTGTTTCGGTTAAAATTACATTCATATCAGTTTCTGCTGCTGAATCTTCAATATATTCTAAATCGCTAATTGCTTGGCCTTTGTATATACCTACTGAAATAGCTGCAATCATATGCTTAAGTGGGTTTGAATTAATCATACCCTTTGCACGCATGTGCGTTAGCGCATCAACAAGTGCAACACATGCACCACTTATAGAAGCAGTACGTGTACCGCCATCTGCTTGGATTACATCACAGTCAATGGTGATTGTGTTTTCGCCAAGTGCTTTTAAATCAACAGCAGCACGCAGTGCACGTGCAATTAAACGTTGAATTTCCATAGTACGACCGCCCTGCTTACCACGTGCAGCTTCTCGAGCATTACGCGTATGCGTTGCTCGCGGTAACATACCGTATTCAGCATTGATCCAACCTTTACCCTGACCTTTCATGAAACGAGGAACGCCCGATTCGACAGTAGCTGTACAAAGTACTTTGGTGTTACCAAACTCAACAAGTACTGAGCCTTCAGCATGCAAAGTATAATTACGTGTAAATGTAACAGGTCTAATTTGATTAGGTGTTCTTTCGCTTGGACGCATTGACGATCCCCTTAATTCAGAATTTGCGACATTATAAGTGTATGTGGGTATAGATACCATGCTGATTTAAATAAATAGCTGTATGCAAAATATTCAGTGTATTAAATTTTCCCTAGAGCTTAAGCGGTGTTACGGTATAATCATCGTAATATTGTATTTATAAATTTAGGAAAATATCCATGATCCACAGTATGACAGCTTATGCGCGTCGCGAAATAAAAGGCGATTGGGGAACTGGCACTTGGGAAGTTCGTTCAGTGAACCAGCGTTACCTTGAAACATTTATTCGCGCACCAGAGCAATTTCGTGGCATGGAGCCAGTTATTCGTGAGCGTTTACGCAAACACTTACAACGCGGTAAAGTTGAGGTTTTTTTAAAGTTTGTAGCAAATCCTGCCCATGTTGGTGAGCTATCAATTAACCAAGCCCTTGCTGAGCAACTTATAAATAGCGCTAAATGGGTTCAACAGCAAAGTAATGGCGACATTAATCCTGTTGATATATTACGTTGGCCTGGTGTTATGGAAGCTGAAGAACTTGATATGGATAGCGTTAATACAGCACTAATTGCTGGTCTTGATCAAGTAATCGAAGATTTTAAATCAGCTCGTGGCGATGAAGGTGCAAACCTTGAAGAAATGATAGCAATCCGCCTTGATGCGATTTTAGAGCAAGTAGAAATTGTAGAAACGCATATGCCTGAGATTGCTAAGTGGCAGCGTGAAAAACTGGCTCAAAAGCTAGAAGACTTAACAGCAAACATTGACGAGTCACGCCTTGAACAAGAACTTATTTATCTTGCTCAAAAACAAGATGTAGCTGAAGAATTAGATCGTTTAAAGTCTCACGTTAAAGAAACTAAAAAAATCCTTAAAAAAGGTGGCGCATGTGGCCGCCGCCTAGATTTTATGATGCAAGAATTTAATCGTGAAGCTAACACGCTAGCATCTAAGTCTATCAATAGTGACATCACTACTGCCGCCGTAGAGTTAAAAGTATTGATTGAACAAATGAGAGAACAGATCCAAAATATTGAATAGTTTTCAGCCAATTATGGCATATTCATAACTTATCAAAACCCGGGCTAGGCTCGGGTTTTTTATTAATACCAATAATGATATTTTGAATGTTGTTACCAAGCATCTTCGTCTAATGTGAAATCCTCACCTTCAAATCACTCTTTATTTTAGACATTAAAAAGCCCGAGACTAAGCTCAGGCTTTTTGGTAACAATTAGCTAGGCTAATAATTACGCTCTGAACGTTACTACAACGCACCTACGCCTAAAGTAAGAGCGCCACCTTCATATGACACTTTATTCTAGACATTAATAAGCCCGAGGCTAAGCTCGGGCTTTTTGGTAACAATTAGCTAGGCTAATAATTACGC
>NZ_WTKW01000391.1:0-3584 GCF_011378745.1 Pseudoalteromonas sp. Z1A6 | reverse complement strand
AACTGGTTTCTCCATTTATAAATTTCAGCTAATTTAGCATGCTTTAAAGCAAAAAAAAGCCACTTTTCAGTGGCTTTTAAAGGTTAATTATTTTACTGGTTATTAATCAGTCACAACCTCAGGGTTGGAAACTAATAACATCCGTCCGCGAGCAGCTAAGTAAGTAGCTACTTGCAACTGCATTTCTGCATTAGCGGCAGCACTGCCTTCAACAGTTGCAGCCTGTGCAGCATCTTGAGCTGGTGTTAATATAGAACCATGATGCCCTTTAGTAAATTTAACTAAGTAGCTTGCTGGTGTTTCACTCAATGCTTGCGAAGAACTTACTGTCTCAAGACCCATCAAGTTAGCTAATGGAATTGTGCCAGAAATAGGATTATTAGCTGCCATTGGTGGTATCACTTGGTCAGGCTTGTTATCAACACCATCACCCACAACAACATTAGTATAAACAGGAGTACCTAATGCTTTCACAGTGGCTGCGTAGTTAGTTGGATCACCACTATCTAGCGCAGTTTGCGCCGCAAAAGCAAACTGTGTAAATACACCTTGAATGTTAGTAAGTTTAGTCGTTTCACCCGCAGTGGTAAGTGATGCAATATATTCGTTATAACCACATGTCAAGTAAGCTTCCATGTCTGGTATTAATGAGCCACAGTTAGAAACTGCATCTCCTTGTAAGTATGCAGTAAATTCATCAGCTTCTGTTGTACCCGCTTGTGAAAGTACTGAACCTTGAATAAATGGACCAAACGCAGCAGATTCAAGTAAGAAGCTTGCTATACCGCCACCACCGCTTGCAAGAGCTACCGTGTTTACATTAAATAGCGGATCAAGCGTTTCTGCCATTGGCGTATTAGCTTGAGCAATAAATGCTGGAGCAACAATAGAACCTAGCGAATGCCCAATGTAGGTAACGTCTTTACTATTAATAGTTGTATCGTTAATAAAGTTTAAGCCTAAACGAAGGCCTAATAAATCAGCAGCCGATTGACGTAAGCTATCACGTGCAACAAGTAATGAACTTAAGTTCATGTAACTAAGCACAGAACCCGTTGTTGCATTAAAGTCGTCTGTTCCATCACCATCAACATCTATTCCGCGCTCACCATGTCTTGGATGGTCAATAGCAACCGTTGCAAAGCCTTGAATAGAAAGCTGCGCAGTTAAAGCAAGCATACTTTCTTTTTGTGTTGTAATACCGTGCTGCATAATCACAACAGGCCATCCACCTTCAGGCATAGCGATAGGATCTAATTGTAACTGTGCACGGACACCATTAATTATCGGTAAAATAGGTTTAGTAACTTGCACTGGCACATTTGCCATGCTTTGTACTTTTGGAATTGAGTTGTATTTTGTTAAATGGCGTGTGCTGTCTAGTCCTAAGTCACGTAATTGTCCGTCACTTAATGCAGAACATAAACCATCATTTTCACTAATAGGATCTGTCGGAAATGCATCGCCTGCAACGGCCTTATAACCAATTATTGCCACTGCGTTATCACACATACCTTGCCAATATGTATCACTTAAATCACTAATATCAGTACCCGTTGGCGTACCTAAATACATCGGTAACATAATACTACCTTTTTGATATTGCACACCAGAGAAAGCAGCAGAGACTTCTACACCCTGAGAAGCAAATACTTGTTGTACATTTACCATAGGCTGTTCAGGAACTTGAAGCGCAGGAGTTGGTAACGCAGGCTGTTGCAAGCTTGCAGCTAGTAACTTTTTAATTGTCCCAAGTACAGGGCCTGCTGATTGAATAGTCATCGCACTAGAAAAAATAATATCTTCTTTTGTGATATCTCCTGAACTTACAACTACATTTTCGTAACTGTTAACAGCACCCTGCAAACCAAGTTGGGCTTCTGTAATTAATGGCGCTTCTTGTTTAACCAGCCCATAAGTAGAAGAAGGCTCAATAGAGCGCCCTAATGAATCTTTAAGACCAGTAGTTAATACATTGATGTATGAGCTACCTGCCGTAAATGGCTTTAAAGGAATAATTGCAACGCCATCACCTGAAGCTTGAGTTACAAAGTCAACACCAAAAGTAAGCTCACCGATCAATTTACAAGCAGTACCGGCAGCTACAACTGAACATTCTGCATCAGTTAAACTTGCACCCATTACAACTTCAAAAATTCTTACTGTACCAGGGGTCCCAGCAGACGCTTCATCTAAACTCACATTTGGTGGGAATGTTAAATCGATTTTATAAGGAACCTGCGAAGACCAACCATCAAGTGCACCTAGTGCAAGTTGAGGGTTTGCATAAGCTGCGCGCGAAATAGACACATTGTTGTCATCTAATTCACCAGGAATATTAAGTGTACCGTCTTGAGTTCCACTCATTAATAAATCATTAGGTACCGATAAGATACCTGCTGCTGGATCAAATGTAACTGTTGCTGTTGGGATAACTGGTGCTGTGTCGTTTTTGACATCTGTTAACGTTTCTCCACCGCCACAACCTGCTAAAGCAGCTGTAACCGAGAGTGAAAGTAGCATTTTTTTCATATTGTTGGCTCCGCACGTATTTTATTTTTATAGTGTGTTTAATCAGTGTATTAAGTTAAAACAATGTAATCAGGTTATTAATGAGACATTAGACCAGTTAAACTTAACGTAAAGTTTCTATTTTCGCCACCTAATTTTACAATAAATTCGATTACTTCACGTTTCGCTATGTTAAAATCAAAAAAATTATATGAATTGGTACTTTTATGCACACATATCAAGCAGCTGAAAACGCACTTAAAGATAAAGTTATTTTAATAACAGGCGCCGGTGATGGTATTGGCCGAGTTGCAGCAATTACGTATGCAAAATACGGCGCTACAGTTATCTTATTAGGAAAAACAACTAATAAACTTGAATGTGTTTACGATGAAATTGTTAATGCTGGCTACCCTAAACCTGCAATAGTCCCTATGGATTTAAAAGGCGCAACGAAGCAAAACTACCGTGACCTTGCTGCAACAATCGAATATCAGTTTGGACGCCTTGACGGGTTGCTTAATAATGCAGGTATTTTAGGGTCACTCGGTCCGCTTGAACATTTTTGCTCATCTACGTTCGAAAACATAATGAAAGTAAACGTGACTGCACAAGCAATGATCACTAAAGCACTTTTTCCTGTTCTTCGTAAGTCTGATAATGCATCGATAGTATTTACGTCATCAGGTGTAGGCCGCAAAGGTCGTGAATTTTGGGGGCCTTATGCCATCTCAAAATTTGCAGTAGAAGGTATGATGCAAACATGGGCATGTGAAGTAGGTAAAACGAATATTCGTGTAAACTGTATTAACCCAGGCGCTACTCGCACTTCAATGCGAGCTGCTGCATATCCAGGTGAAGATAGAGACGCACTTGCTACACCAGAGGATTTAATGCCTACATATTTATATCTAATGAGTGACGATTCAAGTGAAGTGAATGGCGAATCGTTAGATGCTCAAGTAAAAAAGTAGTTTGGAGTTTAAATAGTTTAAACAACTCACATTAAAAAAGCCGCAATTAGCGTAACACCGATCAGTTAAGGTATTTTTGATCGGTTGACCGATCTTTTG
>NZ_WTKW01000390.1:0-3584 GCF_011378745.1 Pseudoalteromonas sp. Z1A6 | reverse complement strand
TTTAATAAAATTAAATTTACTCCACTAAGCAAATTAGTGGAGTAATATTTTTATACCTTGCCAACCAAGTTGTAGCGTTAATAACGTTAAAACTATCCTAAAAATATGCTTAAATTTATCCCCAGACATCCTTTTAAGTAATTTAATTCCGAACCAAGTTCCTACAGCGCCACTTATTACCATGGCAATTACAAGCGGTATCCATTGCCAAAAACTAAAGCCAACAGCGCCATAAATTATCGCTTTTAATAAATGCTGCACACTCATAATGCTCGAAAACGTTGCCGTAAATTTTAACTTTTCGTAATTATTAATATATAAACAGCTACCAACTAATGGGCCACTTGCCCCCACAAACATAGAAATAAAAGTAGTTATTCCACCGGCGACCATACGCCACACCTTAGAGGTTAATTTTATAGGTGGCGTTTTACCCCACAGTAAATAAATAACAAAAATAGCGACCACTAACTTCATAGCATCAAACGATATATCATCAATAACAAAACTTGATAACCCCGCCCCTACTAAGCCGCCTAACGCAAAATATACAAACATGCTTTTATCAATATGCTTAAAACTGAGTAAAAACCTATTTGCATTAGAGCCAAGCTGTACTAAACCATGCACAGGCACAACAACTGCCATTGGCATAAATGACGCCATAACAACAAGCAGCATTAATCCGCCACCAGCACCAAATGCAGCAGATATAAAAGAAGTAAAGCCAGCGGTGATCATTAACAATAAAAACAAAAATAAAGACATGCTGTCGGGAAATAAAAAGTCCATAAAACTCCACTGCCTATTTAAGTACTTTTAAGTCGCAGTATTTTAAACAATAAAAGGTACTAAACGCATTTATAGCAACTTTATCAGCTTCTATCTCGAGCTATGTACTATGTTGCGTTGTTTTTGCACTTTGTTTGCACATTTAACAAATATTATACATTCAACTTCATTACCGGATATTTTTGATGAGAAGATTTAACACACCAATTTTGACACCGCTTGCAGTGTGTATACTTTCACTGGGTTTAGCTGCCTGTAACGGTAGCGATGCTGAAAGTACAGTTGTAACTGAAACAACCACCGATGAGGGAACTACAACAGATACTTCAACCGATTTTGTTGTAGAAGTCGACCCTTTTAACTTTGAAAGCGATGCGCTCATTTCATCAATTACCACTCAAACATGTACGCTAAGTAATGGTGATGAAGCCTCATGCTACAAAATTGATATTGCAGGTGCGCCTTCAAATTACGAGATTGGTGTATTTTGCCCTCAAAATATCACCTCAACAGCAGACGAAGCCGGTATTTGGTTTGATGGCACCGGTGAGGTTTACGATATAACCGGAGACTTTATTTTAAATCTACCTACATTATATAACGATAGTCATTGGCAGCTATACGACGAAGGTACAGGCCTTGTAAATGTAACCGACACACAAGAATCGTGTGATGGCGCTGCACGCCCAAACGTAGAGGAACAATACCAAAACCACTGCGTAGAATGCTCTATTGATTATGTTGATGGCGGTATATCAGAATCATTTTTAATTCCTATAACGCCTGTTGCAACCACTCAAAATAGCAGTATTGGTAACGCCAATGTAGGTGTTGCTCTCAATGGTGTTGTACTTGCTGCACCCGCGCCTGTTGAGGCTATTTTAGGCGCATACACTATTGCAGCCTTTGATGATTGCGCTGGCCATATTAACTTAGTAGCAGGCTATCACTACCACGGTGAAGCAGGTTGTAGCCAAACACAAATTCAATCAGACGGTCATGCCGCCATGATGGGTTATGCACTCGATGGATTTGGTATATTTGGCATGCTTAACGAAGATGGATTAGAACCCACTGATTTAGACGAATGTAGAGGCCACACCGACGATACACGCGGTTACCACTACCATGCAGCCGATGTATCTGAAAACATGTTTATTGGTTGTTTTAAAGGTGCTACCGCAAGATAACTCGCATTCTGGCCAAATAATTAACTGAGATACTAATGAAAATATTTAACGTGATAAAAGCACTAACCACTGGCTTTTTACTTGCTGCCTCATGCTCAGCGCTAAGCCATGCAGGCCACGGTTCAAACGCGCCTTGGGAAGCATGTGAAGCAAAAGCCATTAATGAAGATTGCAGCTACACAAGCCATGATAAAAAAGCGACAGGCACATGCCAAGCAATGAACAAAGTACTTATGTGCGTTCGAAATAAACCACTTGAAACATTAATAGACAAAGCAACCCAACCAGCAAGTGATCAAAAGCAATCTGTAAAATCACTCGCTAAACGATAAAGTAACAGCTACACGCCAAAGCCTTAACGCTGTTTGTTAGGGCTTTTTTAATCGCAAATCATTAGAAAGCATACCCTTTATCTGTTAAGTTAGCTTGGTGTATCAAATAATAAAAATAAAATTCCAAAAATGGAATTACACAAGCAAGGTACCAACGTGAGCGCTACATTTAAAATTGTTTTTAATGGACAGTTATATCAAAATACTGACCTTACCTCTGCCCAAGAGCAACTCAGCCTGCTTCTGAATATCCCTCATAATATTGTTATTCAATTATTTGATGGAAAAGCTTATGCTTTAAAAAAAGACTTATCGAGTATTGATGCTGTTAAAACAGAATCTTCACTCAAAAAGCTAGGGTTGATTACTAAAGTAGAACCTCAGCGCACTCCTGTTATTGCTCAATCTCAAAATAATCAAATAGCACTCACTGAGCACAGTGAAGGTACCAATAAACATATTAGTAAGAGCACTCATGAAAAAAGCACCTCAGCACAAAGTGAGTTACTAAATACAGATGCAGCCCCAAGAGAAAATTTAGCTATAGAGCTAAGTAATAATAAATATAAACTACTGCACAACACTTTAAAAAGTGCATTATATTTTTGCTATTGCGCCCTTTTTATTATTACCTTACTAGGCGCAGTAATTAGTTTTAATGCACTTAAAAACAACTTTTCCACCCCAAATAACGTAACTACAAACAACTTAAGTTACCAAAACTATAAGCAATATTTGATTGATCAAAATAGCCTAAATCAATCGGTACAAAAAGTAACAAACGATCACACAGCTAACCCTACCCAGCAAAAAAGTAATGAGTACTTTAGTCGCTTTTCATCGCTAATAAATAGCTACGCGCAAAGCACAGGACAAGCTGATATTAAAACGATGGGTGGCGATAAGTTACAACAGCACCTGCAAGAAATAGATGACCTAGGCCCTAAAAATGAATTTTGGCAGCAACTGATACAACTTTCAAAAAGCTTAGATAAAGATAAGCACGCAATAGGGATGCTCAATAATACTGATCCCGCCAAAGTACAGTGGATAAACGCTGTAGATTGGATCAGCCAAAGCTATATTAGGCAACATCAAAACTCGCAAACTACAAACAACCCCCCTGTCAGTACCGATGAGCAAAGTAACCCAATACTTAATCTAACGTTATTAATAAGTATGTTGTCGCTATTTAGTATTTTTATAATTGCGATAAAAATGAAGCTACGTGCAATTAGAAATTCTTAAACTCTATTTTCACTTTATAAAA
>NZ_WTKW01000039.1:0-18538 GCF_011378745.1 Pseudoalteromonas sp. Z1A6 | reverse complement strand
TCAGCTTTTTGACAATTAAATGAATTTAGTATGAAAGCTATACAAATGAAGGGCTGTAGGATACTTTTAGTTTAAAAAACACTCATAATTTATGTATCAATTGATGATGTATTAGTAAGGTTTAAACTAAGCTGTATGTTAAACAAACAACACACAGCTTTATTTAAAATTAAAGATTTATTTAGATGCTATTTCCCATACGGCAATAGAGCCTGATATTTCATTTCCAACAATTAAGAGTGGATTTCTTGTTGCACTTTGCTCTGCTGAAACGAATACCATTCCCTCAGGCGCTAAATCGCCTGTAATATTAGCTCCTTTGATTAAGCCTCTATTATAGAAGTACTCTTCAAATTGCACATTGTATGGATTAGTAATGTCGTAAACCATAATGCCGCCCATACGTTCTAATCCAACAAAAGCAAATGTACGATCGTCAATTTTACCAATAGTCAGCGCTTCAGGCTCTGCGCCTTTATCATCTGAACGTGAGTCACCTTTGTTTTCGTCTTCATTATTGTTAAATGATTCACCGTGCACAGATGCTGTTATACGTGCTATATCGTCACCTGAATCAAAAACCACCAGCCCATTGCTATCCCAAATAGTAAAAGAACGTGCGCCATAGCCGTAAAGCGATTCGTATTGTCCGTCGTTATTGGTATCGCCTTTTATTGTTGTTACTTTTAAGCGACCAATATCATCATCGTCATTATTTAAGTAATCAAAATTAGCAGCAAGCGTTAAGTCTTCAACGCGGCTTTCATCTATATAAGCTAAGCAGCCATCGTCTTTATCGTAATCAAGTCCGCCCTTTGCTATACAGTCTGCTTCATCCGTTGTATCAAAAAAGTATTCTCTTGCGTCACCTTCGTTGGCAGTAACTATAAAGTTAGCGCCTTTCCAACTAAAGCTTGAGATAGTATCGGGCTGGTACATACCATAGAGCCCTGGGTATGATTTAAAATTAACGCCGCCATCTTTATCTGAGGCATCAAGTTGTAAGCTTGACCAATCTTTAAAGCCTAAGCCCTTTAGCTCAAAGCTGTTGTCTTGTAGATTAACTATTGCAAGTGCATTGTTTTCTTGAATAGATACATAAGCGTATTTGTTATCTTTAGAAATGCTAACGTACTCGGGCTCTAAATCCATAGCCACAGTTGTATTTATTAGATTACCGTTAATAGTGCGACCATTTGGGTTTGCAAAAACTACCCCTTGCGTTTCTAGATCGGCTTGTTTGTTGTTATAGGCTTTAAAATCAATATTTATTGCTGTATCGGCTATTACATTATTTGTTATATCGATAATACTAATAGAACCTTCAGGATCTACGCTGTAGTCGCCACTTGGTTCACCTTCGTTAGCAACCACTGCCTTTGCGCCATCATGGGTGAACGTCACCATGTCTGGTAAAAATCCGACCGTTACATTTTTAATAAATACAGGTGAGTCGCCGCTTATATCGTAAAAAGCAATTTGACCTGTATCACCCGTGCTTTCAGCAGCCATTGCCACTGCAAGTAGATTGTTATTTTCATCAATAGCAATGCTGTTTGCATCGCCTTGGGTATATTCGTTTAAAGACAACGTAATAATGGACGTTAAATTTGTGGCGTTTATAACCCCTTCGTTATCTTTAACGAGTGCGGCAGTATCAAAGGTGTCGGCGGGTAAAATATTAACAACAGCGTCATCACCTGAACTGTTAATAGCGTAAATCCATTTTTTAGATGCTTGATATGCAACTATTTCAGCTGCACCTTCTGGGCTTTGTGCATTTAATACACCTCTACCCACAAGGTTAATATTTAATGCTGAATTGGCATTTATACCATTTAACCCATTAGTTCCATCTGTGCCTTGTTCTCCCTGTAATCCTTGAGAGCCGTTTTGACCATCGTCACCATCAAGTGAGCAACCAGTGAGAACAGATATAAGTGACAGCGCAATAATTGATTTTTTAAACATGTAATTTTCCTTAGTATTGTATTTACTAAATATCAACACACAGGCATGACAAGATTATGGCAGTTTTAATACAGCCCTTAGCCTAAGTAATTAGCTTATACGCTAGCGGAGTTATTAAAATTAAAGCGGCCGTATAGCCAATCGTTTTTACAGTCGGGGAATAATTTCGTTTAATTGCAACCCCTAGCAAAGGTCTAAGTACATCAATACGTGTAATACCCCATGTAATAACACCGCAAAAAGACCAAGTCCCTGTAATAATGATGAATGGTTCAGCAACAGGCCCTAAACTTAAAGGCTGTAGTAAAAAACAAAACAATCAAAATGCTTTGATGCAATAAATAAAAGGGAAACACCCATACATTGAGCTGTTTTAAATAGTAAGTATTAAAATTTAAAAATCGACGAGCGAGCGCAAGTACAAAAAATATACCTACAACACGTTGAATATTGTAGCTAGCGCTTAAAATAAAATGAGGAAGAGTAAACACCTTCTGATAACTTAATATTATAAGTACAAACAAAACCGTAAAACTCAAAGCCAGTAATACCAAGTTTTTATTTAAGCAGTTCCAAAAGTAAGTGTTTTTAGCAAGTATGTATCCTGCGAGTAACAGTATTAAGCCGTTAGTCTCTCTGATTGAATCGCCAGTTAAGTAATGGCTTGTAAATAGTACGGCAATAGTGAGCAAGGTAATTAAAAGCCCAAATGACATACCCCCCTTAGCAAATGTTTTTAAAGGCGCAATAAAGGGCAAGCGTGCAAAAAGAGTTAAAACAATAATGATCAGCATAAATTGCCACAACGAGCGCAAATACCATAAGTGATTTACATCCACATTCGGCCACACTCCAGACTGATAATTAATAAAAAGCGTATTGTTAGTCTCTATAAAAGCTAAATAAAATTGCCAATAGCTAATATCAATAACACCTTGCTGTGACATTTCTGCAAACAGCTGTAAAGGCACTATTAACCATAACCCCACCAGCAAGGGTAATAGTAAAAAAATAGAGCTGTATAAGGTGAAATGTAACCAAGACTTAAAGCTGCTTACTTTATCAATCATAAAACGCAGTGCTACGCCCGATATAAACCAAATGAGCAACATGCGCCAAGGTGAAAACACCAACATTAAATATTCAACATACTGTGATGTATAATTACTCTTAAAATGAAACCCCCAGTTTTCGCTATACAACATGCCAATGTGATAAAAAATTAGCGACGCAAATGCGATTACCCTAAGCCAATCAAGATAATATTTACGCGAATTAACTAATGAAGGTTGTTGTACTTGAGTGCTCATGCTTTTACTACTTTATGTATGTTATGCGTTATTCATACCTAAAGATCTCGCTAAAACTATCTATAAGTGCTTATATTACAAGCAATAGTGATAAAAGGTGGTATACAGGGATAAGCGTGCCACGTCAGCAATAAGCATACATTTATGAACCTACAGCACTTTCAACGTTTTCAAAGCATTTACGCATCATTATTACTGTGTGCTTACGTATTAATTAATAATACAGTAAACGCTACAACCCAAATAATGGAAGCCCAAAGAGAAGGGGCTTTAACTTTTTTAATGTGGGAGCCATTTGTTTGGGAGTATTCAAGTGCCTTGAGTACTTTGCTTATATTCCCTATTTTAATTTGGTTTTTAAGACACTTATCTTTTAATTGGCAAAATATTACGGCCTCATTAGGTATGTACTTTGGTGTCTCTATTATATTTAGCGTGTTACACGTTGGTATTATGGTAGGGGTTCGTAAATTCATATATTTATTGAATGATGGGTCTTACAACTTTGGACTTAGCTGGTTTGAGCTTATTTATGAATACCAGAAAGACGCTATAAGCTTTGTGTTTTTCATCGTACTTATCAAAGTATATCAATATGTGGTGCAGCAGTTACTAGGTGAAGCCTCTTCAATTGAAGAAAGTGAGCAGCAAACAACATCGACCATAAACCGCCTATTAGTTAAAAAGCTCGGAAAAGAATTCATTATAAAAATAGAGGATGTTGATTGGCTTGAATCGTCGGGTAATTATGTAAACCTACATATAGGCTCACGTATATATCCGTTAAGGGCAACGCTTACAGCATTAAGTAAACAACTTGAAGTGCAGGGGTTTTGTAGAATTCACCGCAGCCATGGCGTAAAACTCGATAAAGTGGAGTCTATTACACCACTACCCAGTGGCGACAGTGAAATAAAATTAACTACAGGTAAAGTACTTAACTTGTCTAGACGCTATAAAGAGCAATTTAAACTTCAGCTAAAATAAAAAAGGCTACCTAAGTAGCCTCTATTGTTATTTTTTAACTGGGCGTTTCCAACCCGTTAAATTACGCTGTTTAGAGCGTGCTATTGCTAATTGATCATCTTCAACGGTACTGGTGATCACAGAGCCTGCACCAATTGTTGCAGTTGCACCTATATTTACTGGAGCAACGAGTGATGAATTAGAACCAATAAAGGCATTATCGCCAATAATAGTTTTTGCTTTGTTAACACCATCGTAGTTACAGGTAATAGTGCCAGCGCCAATATTCACTTTTTCGCCAATTTCAGCATCACCTAAATAACTTAAGTGGTTGGCTTTAGAGCCTTTACCTAGTCGGGTTTTTTTCATCTCAACAAAGTTACCAATGTGTGAGTCTTCTTCCATTACAGCGCCTGGGCGAAGGCGAGCATAAGGACCAAGCGTACACTTATCTGCAACTGTCGCATCTTCAATCAGCGTATTAGCTTTAATAATAACGTTATCGCCAATGCTACAATTTTTAAGGACACAGTTAGGGCCAATTTGTACGTTGTTACCAAGCGTGACTGTGCCTTCAAAAATAACGTTTACGTCGATAAGTACATCTTCACCGGTGGTAACTGTTCCTCGCACATCAATACGCGCAGGATCAGCAAGTGTTGCACCATTTAACATTAACTCTTCTGCTTGCCATGCTTGATAAGCGCGCTCTAAGCCTGCAAGTTGTACGCGGTTATTTGCGCCTTCAACTTCCATTGCATGGTCTGGCTGAGCTGAAGTGATTTCTACGCCTTCACTGTGAGCCATTGCAACGATATCTGTTAAGTAGTACTCGCCTTGTGCATTATTGTTAGATAAGTTACCTAACCATGTTTTTAATAGCTTACCGTTAACAGCCATAATGCCTGTATTTACTTCGTTAATAAGTAACTGTTCTGGGCTTGAATCTTTTTGCTCAACAATACCAACTAACTTACCACCGGCACGAAGCATTCGACCATAGCCATTTGGGTTTACTAAATTTACCGTTAATACAGCTAAACCATTTTTAGGTGTTGCGGCTAATAAACGCTCTAGTGTTGATTGCTTTGTTAGTGGTACATCACCGTATAAAATTAATACCGTGTCTTCATCATTAACATGAGAGTTGGCTTGCGCTACTGCGTGGCCAGTACCAAGTTGTTCAGCTTGAAGTACCCAATTTACATTGTTATCGGCAAGTTGTTGTTGTAATAGTTCGCCGCCGTGTCCGTAAACTAGGTTTGTAGTCGTTGCACCTAATGCCATCGCATTATCAATAACGTGCTGCACCATTGGTTTACCTGCAACTTTGTGCAAAACTTTAGGTAAAGCAGAGCGCATACGAGTACCTTTACCCGCAGCAAGAATAATAGTTGTTAGAGCCATTAAAACAATTTCCTTTTTTCGTTGTTTTAGCTAAATAAGTCTTATGTTTGATCAGAAGATTACGTAAATCACTTCTTGTGCAAATACTCAGTAGGTTAGTTTATTAGTACTGAATCTTGACTGAAAAAACACACTTAATTGGATGACGTTATTGTAGCGAGGATTCCGGCAGGATATAAGTGTAAAAGTGTAGATAATAATCGGACTAAGGTATTTAGTGTAAATACAAAAGTAACAGGCACAAAAAAGCCCACTTAAAGTGGGCTTTTTACAAACCGGGTAGGCTTACTTGTAACGTAATTGCTGAATTACGCGTAACTGAGCAACTGCTTCTGCCAGTCGCGTAGCCGCTTGCTGATAATCAAACTCAACAGCTGACGAATTCGCCATATGTTCTTCAGCTTCACGTTTAGCTTTTTGTACAGAATCTTCATCTAAATCTTCACCACGAACCGCAGTATCTGCAAGAATCGTGATGTGATTTGGTTGAACTTCTAATGTACCGCCAGCAACATATATCACATCTTCGTGACCAAATTGCTTAACTAAACGTACCATACCAGGTTTAAGGGCAGTTAGTAGTGGAGCATGGCCTAGGTTTACACCCAGCTCGCCTTCACTACCAGATACTTGAATCGATTCAACAAGACCAGAGAACAAACTCTGCTCAGCGCTTACTACGTCAAGATGTACAGTCATAGCTGTCATACTACCCTCCTAGTTACATGCCTTTGGCTTTTTCTTGAGCTTCTTCGATAGAGCCAACCATGTAGAACGCTTGCTCTGGCATATCATCAAATTCACCGTTTAAGATGCCTTTAAAGCCAGAAATTGTATCTTTTAGTGATACGTATTTACCAGACGCGCCTGTAAACACCTCTGCCACGAAGAATGGCTGAGATAGGAAACGTTGGATTTTACGTGCACGAGATACAAGTTGCTTATCTTCGTCAGAAAGCTCGTCCATACCTAGGATTGCAATGATGTCTTTAAGTTCTTTATAACGCTGAAGAACTGTTTGAACGCCACGTGCTGTATCGTAGTGCTCTTGACCAATTACTTGTGGGTCAAGTTGACGTGAAGATGAATCAAGTGGGTCTACCGCTGGGTAGATACCAAGTGACGCGATATCACGTGAAAGTACTACTGTTGCGTCTAAGTGAGCAAAGGTAGTTGCTGGAGATGGATCCGTTAAATCATCCGCAGGTACGTATACCGCTTGGATTGATGTAATTGAACCCGTCTTAGTAGAAGCGATACGCTCTTGAAGCACACCCATTTCTTCAGCAAGTGTAGGCTGGTAACCTACCGCTGATGGCATACGACCAAGTAGTGCAGATACTTCTGTACCAGCAAGAGTATAACGGTAGATGTTATCTACGAAGAAAAGTACATCGCGACCTTCATCACGGAACTTTTCAGCCATAGTAAGACCAGTTAACGCTACGCGTAAACGGTTACCAGGAGGCTCGTTCATCTGACCGTATACAAGCGATACTTTATCAAGTACGTTTGAATCGTTCATCTCATGGTAGAAATCGTTACCCTCACGTGTACGCTCACCAACACCTGCGAATACTGAGTAGCCGCTATGCTCGATTGCGATGTTACGGATAAGTTCCATCATGTTTACAGTTTTACCAACACCGGCACCACCGAATAAACCAACTTTACCACCTTTAGCAAACGGACATACAAGGTCGATAACCTTGATACCAGTTTCTAAAAGTTCAACTGAACTTGATTGCTCTTCGTATGAAGGTGCTGCACGGTGAATAGACATACGGTCTTCTTCGCCGATTGGACCCGCTTCATCGATTGGCTCACCAAGTACGTTCATGATACGACCAAGTGTTGCTTTACCAACTGGAACTTGAATCGATTCACCTGTATTCATAACTAAAGCACTACGACGTAAACCATCAGTAGTACCCATAGCGATAGTACGCACTACACCGCCACCTAGCTGTTGTTGAACTTCTAGAGTCAAACCAGCTAAATCGCCATCTGTTACTCTTAGTGCGTGGTATACCGCTGGCACGCTATCTTGTGGAAATTCAATATCCACAACGGCGCCGATAATTTGGACGACCTTACCTAAACTCATGTCTATTCCTCTCGTTAATCTTTACCCGAAGCATTAAACTGCTGCTGAGCCAGAACAAATCTCACTAATTTCTTGTGTGATTGCTGCTTGGCGAGCCTTGTTATAAACAAGCTGTAGCTCGTCCATAAGGTCACCTGCGTTATCAGTTGCAGCTTTCATTGCAACCATACGAGCAGCCTGTTCAGAGGCAGCATTTTCTACCACACCTTGGTATGCTTGAGACTCAATAAAGCGTACTAACAAAGACTCTAAAATAGCCTCTGGATTTGGCTCGTATAAGTAATCCCATGTGTGAGCAGATACTTCTTCTTCAGCTTTTGGCAAAGGGAGTAACTGATCTATAATTGGCTCTTGCCTCATGGTATTAACGAATTTGTTATATACCAAGAATAAACGGTCTATTTTGCCTTCAGAAAATGCATCAAGCATAACTTTTACAGGACCAATAACGTCTTGTACTGAAGGTTTATCTCCTAGGCCCGCTTTTTTAGCGAGTAGTTGACCACCAAAACGTTGAAAGAAGCCAGCTGCTTTACTACCTAAAGTAGCAAATTCAGCATCAACACCTTTTTCTTTCCACGCTTTAACATCAAGTGCAACTTTCTTAAACTCGTTTGAGTTTAGACCGCCACACAGACCACGGTCTGTAGAGATAACAATATAACCAACTCGTTTCACTTCACGATCTTTTAAGAACGGGTGAGTAAAATCAAGATTTGCTTGAGCAACACGACCAATTACTTCACGTAATTTGTCAGCGTATGGACGGCTTGAAGCAACGCGTTCTTGCGCCCTTTTCATTTTAGACGCAGCAACCATTTCCATTGCGCTAGTGATCTTTTGAGTATTTTTAATACTCCCGATCTTGCTTTTAATCTCTTTTCCGCTGGCCATGACTCTCTCTCCGAATCAAGGTGTGCTTTAGTTTCCTAAAGCGCACCATTAATAACTAAATTACCAAGTTTGCGTAGACTTGAACTTCGTTAGAAGTTCTTTAAGCTGCGCTTCGATCTCGGCATTCAAGTTACCAGTTTCATTGATTTGAGCCACAAGCTCTGCGTATGTGCTATTTGCATACGAAAGTAAAGCTGCTTCAAAGTCACCGATTTTCGCGATTTCGATGTCTTGAAGGAAGCCTTTTTCAGCAGCAAATAACGACAAAGACATATCAGCAACAGACATTGGCGCGTACTGTTTCTGCTTCATTAGCTCTGTTACACGCTCACCATGCTCAAGTTGAGCACGAGTTGCATCATCAAGGTCAGACGCGAACTGCGAAAACGCAGCTAATTCACGGTACTGAGCTAGGGCTAGACGAATACCGCCACCTAGTTTCTTAACGATTTTAGTTTGTGCAGCACCACCAACACGCGATACCGAGATACCAGCATTTACTGCCGGACGGATACCTGAGTTGAATAAGTCAGTTTCTAAGAAGATCTGACCATCGGTGATAGAGATAACGTTAGTCGGTACGAACGCAGAAACGTCGCCGCCTTGAGTTTCAATGATTGGCAATGCCGTCAATGAACCAGTTTTACCTTTCACTTCACCATTAGTGAACTTTTCAACGTAATCTGCGTTTACACGCGATGCACGTTCTAAAAGACGAGAGTGAAGGTAGAATACGTCACCTGGGTATGCTTCACGGCCTGGTGGACGCTTAAGTAGTAATGAAATTTGACGGTAAGCAACTGCTTGCTTAGACAAATCATCATATACGATTAATGCGTTTTCACCACGGTCACGGAAGTATTCACCCATAGTACAGCCCGCGAACGGTGCTAAGTACTGAAGTGCCGCAGATTCAGAAGCAGATGCAACAACTACGATAGTATTTGCTAGTGCACCATGCTCTTCTAATTTACGAACTACGTTTGCAATAGTAGATGCTTTTTGACCAATCGCAACGTACACACACTTAACGCCTGTGTCTTTTTGATTGATGATTGCATCGATTGCTAGTGCAGTTTTACCTGTTTGGCGATCCCCAATGATAAGTTCACGTTGACCACGACCAACTGGAATCATCGCATCAATAGATTTATAACCAGTTTGAACTGGCTCATCTACAGATTTACGCTCGATTACACCTGGTGCAATTTTTTCTACAGGTTCAAACCCGTCGTTATCTAGAGCGCCTTTACCATCGATTGGAGCACCTAGTGTGTTTACAACACGACCAAGTAAACCAGGACCAACAGGAACTTCTAAAATACGACCAGTTGTATATACTTTTACGCCTTCAGTAAGGTCAGCGTACGGACCCATTACTACTGCACCAATTGAGTCGCGCTCAAGGTTTAGTGCGATAGCATAACGGCTGCCAGGAAGCTCAATCATTTCACCTTGCATACAGTCAGCAAGACCGTGGATGCGGATGATACCGTCAGTAACAGATACAATAGTACCTTCGTTACGAGCTTCACTTACAACTTCGAACTTCTCAATACGTTGTTTGATCAGATCTGAAATTTCAGTGGAATTAAGTTGCATGCTCTTTTTCCCAATTACGATTGTAGTGTTGTAGCTAAGCGGTTTAATTTACCGCGAATAGTACCGTCGATTACAGTGTCGCCAGACCTAATAATAAGTCCACCAACCACTGACGCGTCTTCACTACAATTCAGCTTAACTTTGCGTGCGAAACGTTTTTCAAGTGCCGCTACCAATGACTCTTGTTGCGCAGCAACAAGAGGAGTTGCAGAAATCACATCTACTTCGATTTCTTTATCGTATTCTGCTTTAAATTCAGCAAATAACTGTGCAACTTCAGGTAGAGCTGTCAAACGTCCATTTTCAGCCATCACCTTAACTAGGTTCTGACCTTGTTCGTTGAGCTGCTCAGCACAAAGTTGAATAAATAATTCAGCTTGTGCAGTAGCTGTAGGCATACTCGCTAAAACAGACGAGGCTTGCTCATTGCTGGCTACATGGCCTGCAAAGAACAACATATCATTCCAGCTTTCTAGAGTGCCTTTCTCAACGGCAAGTTCAAAAGCCGCTTTAGCGTATGGGCGAGCGATAGTAGTCAAATTAGACATGCTCATACCCTCCTAATTACAGCTCAGCGACAAGTTTTTCAACGATGTCACTATGTGCGGCTTGATTAATTTCACGCTCTAAAATACGTTCTGCGCCAATCACTGCCAGAGTTGCTACTTGCTTACGTAGTTCTTCTGTTATGCGATTACGTTCAGACTCAACTTCAGAGTGCCCTTGAGCAATGATACTTTCACGCTCTTGCTGACCACGAAGTGTTTCTTCGTCAACAATTAGCACTGCACGCTTTTTAGCTTGATCAATGATATCAGCCGCTTGAGCTTTTGCATCTTTAAGCTGTTCAGCAGCTTTCTTTTGCGCAAGTTCTAAGTCTTTTTCGGCTCTATCAGAGGCAGCTAAACCATCTTCGATTTTTTTCTGGCGAGCTTCAATTGCACCGTTTAGTGGTGGCCATACGTATTTCATACAAAATAATACGAACACCGTAAACGCAATCAATTCACCGATAAGAGTGGCGTTTAAATTCACAACCGCTCCTCCTTAAATAGTAAGCTGTTCAAAGAATAAAATTAAAGTACGAACAACAATACCATAGCGATACCAACACCAATCATTGCTACAGCATCGATTAGACCAGCAAGGATAAACATTTTAACTTGTAGCGAAGGTGCAAGCTCAGGTTGACGCGCACATGCTTCAAGGAATTTACCGCCCATGTTACCAAAACCGATTGCTGTGCCGATTGCACCAAAACCGATTAGTAAAGCTACTGCGATGTATTTTAAGCCTGTTAATAATTCTAAAGCTTCCATTTATTTCTCCAAAGTTTCAATTGTAAAGTTAAAAGTAAAAGTAAAATTGTAAATCTAAAAATTAGTGATTATCTGAACTTGCCATGCTTAGGTATACAATCGTAAGCATCATGAATAAGAATGCTTGTAATGTAATAACTAGAATATGGAATACAGCCCAAACAAAGTGCAACGGTAGTTGCATAAAACCGATAGCGCCGATCAAGATGAAAATCAACTCACCAGCATATAAGTTACCAAACAAACGTAGTGCTAATGAAAACGGTTTAGAAACGAGTGCAATCAGTTCAAGTAATAAGTTAAATGGTATCAAAATAATTTGAACAAACATGTTATTTGAGCTGAACGGATGAAGCGTTAACTCTTTAATAAACCCGCCAATACCTTTTATTTTGATTGAAAAGCCAACCATTAGTATAAATACACCCAGCGCTAGCGCTGAAGTCATATTAATGTCAGTCGTTGGTACAATTTTCATGTACACATCGTGTGAATCCATACCAAATGCAGTCTCACCAACGAAACCTGCAAGTGCTGGAATGAAATCAACTGGTATTAAATCCATTAAGTTCATTAAGAACACCCAAACGAAAATCGTTAAGGCTAATGGTGCAATAAGCTTGCTTCTACCATGGAAAGTATCGCGTACGTTGTCACCAACGAATTCTACGATTATTTCAATAAAACACTGAAACTTACCAGGTACACCTAGTGTTGATTTTTTAGCGGCACTACGGAAGATCCATAAAAATAATAGACCTAATCCGATAGACCATGCGAGGGTATCTATATGCCATGTCCAGAAACCACTATCCGTACATGCTTTGTTGAAGGCGAGACCTGTATCGGTCGAACACATCTTAGCATTGGTCAAATGGTGCTGGATATGGCCAGATAGAGTAACTTCTTCTGCTGCCATGTTATATCCCAAAAGTTAATGTTTAAAAAAAACGGGGGCGAACAATCCAGTAAATAGCGCCAGTATATAAGTACTAAAAAAAGGTAATAAAATTACCGGAAAATGCTTCAGTACTAGCGCAAACAATACAATTGTTAGCATAAACTTTAATCCGTTGCCGCGTTTCAACGAGGCATACGCTTGATTTGCTCGGCTTGCACCCATATATCTGAATGCATAAAGCGCAAATACAAAGTGCGGAAGTACTGCTACAGCTCCACCAACAAGTGATGAAAGCCCTGCATTGACTCCCGAACTAAAAAAAATAATTACAGCAGCAACTAATGCTACAACACCCTGAAGGCAAATTAACTTTAATACGGCAAGTCGATATGGACTTGCTAACTTGTCAGTCACGTTTAGTTAACCTTTATTGCGTTCTAATTGTTAGGGTGTGAAAACTGGCGAAATTATACTTAATCCTGCCAGTTTTGCAACTTGAGTAGACGCTTTGTAACACGAAATAGCTACAAATGTCCCTTTTCAGACATGTAATAAATTAATGGTGGGTATTGTCGTGATTGATATGATTTAAAATGCCGTCAAGTTCATCTAAATTAGTATAAGAAATAACAAGCTTACCTTTGCCTTTTTTATTGTAGTTAATCTCAACTTTGGCACCTAGGTTTTCAGCGAGTTGTTGCTCTAACTGCTTAACATCAGGATCTTTTTCGGTTACTTCTTTAGCAGGTACAGGCTCTAAGATAGAACGTACGAGCTTTTCAGTTTCTCGAACGGTTAGTGCTTTAGCAACCGCTAAACGAGCAGCATCTGACTGCGCTTCACCTTCAAGGGCTAACAGGCAACGAGCATGCCCCATTTCAATATCGCCATGTTCTAACAGAATTTTTACATCACTATTTAAGTTATTTAAACGCAATAAGTTAGTTACAGTCGTACGTGATTTACCCACCGCATCTGCTACTTGCTGATGTGTTAATTCAAATTCTATTAGCAAACGATTAAGTGCAACTGCTTCTTCCATGGCATTTAAATCTTCACGCTGAATATTTTCTATCAGTGCAATAGCAACAGCTGCTTCATCAGGTACGTCTTTAATAATACAAGGTACTGTTTCAAGCTTAGCTATTTGCGCTGCGCGCCAACGACGCTCACCAGCAATAATTTCGAAGCTATTGTGTGCAATAGGGCGCACAACAATGGGTTGAATAATACCTTGTGAGCGAATAGAACTAGCAAGCTCTTCTAGCGCCTCTTCAGACATGTCTTTACGAGGTTGGTATTTACCCGAGTGTAAAAACTCTATTGGGAGTTTTTGTAATTCACTATTATTAGCCGCAGCATTTTGCACAGCCTCAGAAACGTTTGATGTGTCTTGTTCCTTGCTTGGGCTTGGTGCAGGCTTTGACGAACTTAAAAGTGCATCGAGTCCTCGGCCTAAACCTCGTTTTTTAGCAGACATGTTATTTTTTTACCTCAAAGTTAGGCGACAACGGACGCTGTTTTTTCTTTTCTGCGTAACATTTCACCAGCGAGTGCTAAATATGCTTTAGCACCACTTGATGCCCGGTCATAGTACATAGCAGGAGTACCAAAACTAGGTGCCTCCGCTAAACGAACATTACGCGGGATCACCGTACGGTATACCTTATCGCCAAAATGTTGTTTTAATTGTTCTGATACATCATTTGCCAAACGGTTACGCGGGTCGTACATAGTACGAAGTATACCTTCAATTTGTAAGCTAGGATTCACTAACTTAGCAAGCTGCGTAATCGTATCCATTAATGCGGTTAACCCTTCAAGTGCATAATACTCACACTGCATTGGCACTAAAATAGAATCAGCTGCGGCCATTGCGTTAACAGTTAACATATTTAGAGAGGGCGGACAGTCGATAAAAATAAATTCGTACTGGTCCTGAATTTTTTCAAGTGCGTTGCGTAAACGCACTTCACGGGCAAATAATTCCATAAGTTTAACTTCTGCAGCGGTAACATCACCGTTTGCAGCAATCATATGGTATTCACCAGACGTTTCTTTGATGATAACGTCTTCTATAGGTTTATCTTCAATAAGTAAGTCGTAAATAGTTGGCACGTCGCCATACTTATCTACGCCACTACCCATAGTCGCATTACCTTGCGGATCGAGATCAATTAACAGCACTTTACGTTTCGTTGCAGCCATAGACGCAGCGAGGTTAACAGCGGTTGTAGTTTTACCCACTCCACCTTTTTGATTTGCTAATGCGATGACTTTTGCCACGGTGTCTCTGATCCCTAGTCTTTAGAAAGAATAATTAAATGTCGTTGTGCATCTAAATTAGGTACTTCTAATGCAATTTTTTGCTCAAACTTAACGCCTGCAGGTAGTGACTCTAGCTCTTCGCTAGGGAACACGCCTTTAAGTGCTATAAATTTACCCGAATGATCGATTAAGTGCGAACACCAGTCAACCATATCTTGTAATGAAGCAAAAGCACGACTTAGTACGCCGTCTAATTTAACACTTGGTTGATATTCTTCAACTCTTGACTGAACCGGGGTTACATTATCAAGACCAAGCTCATGTTTAACATGCATTAAAAATCGTACACGTTTACCTAAGCTATCTAATAACACAAAATGTGTATTAGGTAATGCAATTGCTAATACGATACCCGGTAATCCAGGACCCGTTCCAACATCAATA
Source organism: Pseudoalteromonas sp. Z1A6 (assembly GCF_011378745.1). Lineage (NCBI taxonomy): Bacteria > Pseudomonadati > Pseudomonadota > Gammaproteobacteria > Alteromonadales > Pseudoalteromonadaceae > Pseudoalteromonas > Pseudoalteromonas sp. Z1A6. The sequence goes on along the minus strand of NZ_WTKW01000039.1, from coordinate 3,349 downwards.
TAATGATGACCGGGTAAGTGAGGCGCAACAACTAAGCTATCCATAATATGCTTAATCATCATTTCTTCAGGTAAGCGTACTGAGGTTAAGTTATAAGCCTTATTCCACTTATTCAATAACTCGACGTAACGAACTAGCTGTTGCTGTTGTTTTTCTGTTAGCGCAATATCAGTTTGCGCTAACAATGTAGTTAATTGTTGCTGTAACACTATGTACCCTTACCGTTACGCGGATTTGCGTAATAAGCCTTGCTTCTTCAGATACACTAATAATAGCGAAATCGCCGCTGGGGTGATACCAGAAATACGCGATGCTTGACCAATAGTGTCAGGACGCGACTCAATAAGCTTGGCAACTACCTCATTTGACAAACCAGATACGGTTTTATAATCAAACTCTTTTGGTAAAATTGTTTGCTCATGACGAAGCTGTTTGTTGATCTCATCTTGTTGACGCGCAATATAACCTGCGTACTTAGTATGGATCTCAACTTGTTCAAGTGCCGCTTTGTTTGTAAATTCAGATCCTAATCCTTCTATAGCCATAAGATCGTTATAACGAATCTCTGGGCGACGAAGTAATTCTTCTAAACTTGCTTCACGTGTAAGCGGTGTTTTCAGTAATGCATTTACTTGTTCTACAACGGCGTGATCTTTATGAATCCACGTATCTTTAATGCGTTGCTTCTCTTTTTCGATTACTTCCATTTTTTCGTTAAATGCCTGCCAGCGTTCGTCATTAACTAAACCTAGCTCACGGCCTTTTTCAGTTAAACGAATATCAGCATTATCTTCACGAAGTAATAAACGGTATTCGGCACGACTGGTAAACATGCGGTATGGTTCTTTTGTACCCAGTGTTGCTAAGTCGTCGATTAATACACCAACGTAAGCTTCATCACGACGTGGTGTCCAAGAATCTTTGCCTTGTACTTTTAGTGCAGCATTCATACCTGCAATTAAGCCTTGTGCACCCGCTTCTTCATAGCCGGTAGTACCGTTAATTTGACCCGCAAAAAATAAACCTTCAATAAATTTAGTTTCTAAAGATTGTTTTAAATCACGTGGATCAAAGTAATCATATTCAATTGCGTAACCAGGTCGACAAATATGTGCATTTTCAAAACCTGTAATCGATTGCACAATTTCAAGTTGTACATCAAACGGTAAACTAGTCGAAATACCATTTGGGTATAATTCGTATGATGTTAAACCTTCAGGCTCAACAAATATTTGATGTTTATCTTTATCTGCAAAACGAACAATTTTATCTTCAATTGAAGGGCAGTATCGTGGACCAATACCTTCAATAACACCTGAGTACATAGGTGAGCGATGTAAGTTTTTACGAATAACATCATGTGTTTTTTCGTTTGTGTAAGTTATGTAACACGGTATCTGTTGTGGGTGATCTGATTGTTTACCCATAAACGAAAACACAGGAGTTGGTGTATCACCTGGCTGTGCTTCCATTTTTGTAAAATCAACAGTACGTGCATCAATACGTGGAGGTGTACCTGTTTTTAAACGATCAACTCTAAATGGATGTTCACGTAAGCGATCAGCTAAAGCGATTGAAGGAGGATCGCCTGCACGACCGCCTTTATAATTTTCTAAACCAATATGAATTAAGCCGCCTAAAAAAGTACCCACGGTTAAAACAACACTTGGTGCACTAAAACGTAAACCCATTTGAGTTACTACGCCAGTAACACGATCGTTTTCAACAATAAGATCATCACATGATTGTTGAAAAATCTTAAGGTTATCTTGGTTTTGTAATGTTGTTTGAATAGCCGCTTTGTATAAAGCGCGATCTGCTTGTGCTCGAGTAGCACGAACAGCAGGTCCTTTTGAAGAATTTAGTGTACGAAATTGGATCCCGCCTTTATCAATGGCCTGTGCCATTGCACCACCAAGCGCGTCGATCTCTTTTACCAAATGACCTTTGCCAATCCCACCAATTGCTGGGTTGCAAGACATTTGACCAAGGGTATCCATATTGTGAGTCAGTAGCAGGGTATTCATCCCCATACGGGCAGCTGCTAATGCGGCTTCAGTGCCAGCATGTCCACCACCTACTACGATAACGTCAAAATTTTCGTGAAAAATCATTAATGGGATCCTACTTAAATCAAACCGGTAAACTTCAAAAGGGAGCGTATTCTACCTAGAAATTGGCAGAAGATAAATGATTAAACAAAGGGCAAGATCTAAGTATGTGATCTCTAATAATATAAAGGATCTTTTAAAGAGATCTTTTATTACTATTACTACTACTGATCGACTTTTCTGTTGATAAGGTTTAGATCTTCATTTAAAACATGAAATTAGATCAGATCTAAAGGTGTTAATATGATCGGATCATCCAGCAAATAAGCTCTGATCAAAAAGGCACTTTATGCACAGGGTTGAATCAGTTGGATCTTATCCAATGGATAAGCATGCTTTAAAACGCAGTTTATTCAATATTTATCCACAAAACCTATTAAATTATTAGTAAATTGTGGGTAACTTTATATATAACTTTTTACTTGATCTATCTATTTTATGCCTGTTTGAGCTATCCAAGAGTCTAACCATGTTAATGCAGTGTCTTCTGGTAGTGCTTCATCGAGAATATTAAGCTCTAAACGTTCTGCTACTTTTATAGCGCCTTTTTGAGTTAATAAGGCATCTATATTACGTCCTGCTAGGTTATAAGTGTCATAACTAGTGTCGCCTAAAGCGATTACTGAATATTTTAATTCAGATAAATCATCTGCTTGAGTTACATCTTCAACAAAACTAATAAGATTTTCAGGGTAATCACCTGCACCATAAGTTGATGTGCAGATTAACCAAATGGTATTTTGCTGATCAATATCGCTAAATTCAGGTTGATCATGTAGTTGCGTAGTAATACCAAGGTTATTAAGCGCGTCGCTTAATTGCTCTGCAACATACTCGGCTGATCCCATTTGGCTGCCGACAATAAGATTTACTGAACTCATGAATATTAGTGATCACATTGGTTTTAATTGCCGCCTATGATAACTGAGTGAGGATAACAGTAAAGTTAAGAGTGCTTTTTTGTATAACTATTTTTGCGGTAATTTTACACTCATTCAAAATTGTGTCTTTAAGTTGTTGATAATATAGTGTTTAACAAATTATCTTTAAATGTAATCTTCTGATCAAGTTGTTGATAACGGTGGGGAAAGCTCTGCTTAAACTGATTTTTTAGGTTGTTTTATATTCGCTAAGTTATTGATATTACTTGTCAGTAAAGAATTAAATTGTAAATATCTTAATTAAAAATACATGTTGATCATAATGTGGATATAAAGCCTGTTGATAACCTTAAATTT
>NZ_WTKW01000389.1:0-3585 GCF_011378745.1 Pseudoalteromonas sp. Z1A6 | reverse complement strand
AAACCAGAGAAGGAAGGTAACTTATATATAAATTGTGTGCAAGCTATTTTTGTAAAAATATTTATAATAAATCTTATCAACTGCTTACAAAGCCCGTTTTTAGTTACCAAAGGATAAGTATGAATTACCTAATAGTGAGTGATATTTATGGTTTAACCCCTGCTTTAAGGAGGTTATCACAGGCAATTAGTTCAAATTTAGTTATTGTTGACCCTTACAATAACAAGTATCAAGCCATTGAAAGTGAACAAGATAGTTACAACAATTTTATACAGCAGTGTGGCCATGATAAATACACCGACAAACTTCAAAAATGCTTTGAGAGTTTAAAATTGCCAACGACGTGTATTGCTTTTAGTGCAGGGGCAAGTGCAGCATGGCGGGCACAGTTATTAACAGGCAATACACACCTTAAAAAGTTAATTGGCTTTTATCCGTCGCAAATTAGACATAACTTAAATTTAAGTGCAAAAGTACCCTGTGAGTTCATATTTCCAGCAAGTGAGAGTCACTTTAATGTTGATGAAGTTATTAAAGCTTTAAGCACCAAAGCGGATGTTAAGTGCTATAAAACCAATTTTTTGCATGGTTTTATGAACGAGTACTCAACCAATTTTAATGCGCAAGGGCTTGTTGAATATAGTAACTATATAAAACTGAGCAGCCGTTAAAGCGTGTTTAGCTGCTCTTTACTAATATCAGGAAAATCGGTGCGGGTATTATATTTTGCATACAGCGTTGTAAAAACGCTACTACCGGATAGCTTATCTAACTCTTTTATAAAGGTTTTCGCACTAGATCGAGCGGGTCTACAGCATACTTGATACTGTTTTATTATACCCGCGACAGATAAACCTTGTTTTTGTAGCTCCAAATCGGCCTGTGCAAAAAAAGCCGCACCCGTCCAATAAACACGTTGCTGGGCTTGTTGTTTCCACATATCAGCAGAGAGCTTATTAAGTGGCTGTGTTTTAGTTTTAGTTTGCAGGCGGGCACGATCAAATCCTGCATTTAAACGTTGTACAAATTGCGGCTGGGTAATTATACCGCTGTCACGCATTATTACGTTTTGCATGTAACTAGCAAAACCCTCGCTTAGCCAAAAACCGGAGTAGGGAAGTAGCGGCAAATATAAATGCGAAAGTTCATGGTATAGCGTCCAATCTTTAGTGAATGCATTTAAACTGGCATAGCGATCTATATGTAGTTCAAGCCCATCGGGGTTATTGCGCTTAACTGTAGCCCAAGGTACAGGCTCAAAAGCAAAGTATTGCGGTTTTAAATAAATAGGCAATGTGGTTTGTTTTAAAGGTCCCAGTGTATTTTGTGTTTTTTCAGCACTTTGATTAACCCATGTAGACACCGTATTTTGAGCATTACTTGAGAGCGAGCTAAGGTTATGTATGACTACTTCAACGGCTAATGCGTTAAAAGAGCTGATTAATAGTAGCAGTACAAAAAAGAATTTCATTAAAATGCTCCACTGTAATTTAATAACTGGTACGAAAATTCTAATATACAAGACCAACTAAATGGATAAATAATCACGCCTAATTCTTTATTTTTTAAAATGATAGTAACTATAAAAGTACAAATACAGACACTCCTAGCTAAGCATGGTTTAATCAATTAATCGTTATTTTAAGTTAGGTTTAGCCATGACGTATCAGCATATTCAAGTTCCTGAGCACGGCCAAAATATCACTATTGATGCACAAGGACACTGGCAAATACCGTTAGAACCTATCATTGCTTTTATTGATGGCGATGGCGTGGGGCTAGATGTTATGCCGGTAATGCGCCATGTTGTTGATAGTGCAATTGAACATTGTTATAAAAGCGCACGGAAAATTCATTGGATGCAGGTTTATAATGGCGAGCAGGCCGCAAAGCTGTATGACGGTGACTGGTTTCCACAAGAAACAATTAACGCAGTACGTGCCTGTAAAATTGCCATAAAAGGGCCGTTAACCACACCACTGGGTGGTGGTTTTCGATCGCTTAATGTAGCCCTCAGGCAAGAAATGGATTTGTTTGTAAATATGCGCACTATAAAAGGCTTTAGTGCGCTCCCTTCTCCTTTAAAAAATCCATTTTTAACAAACATAACAGTGCTTCGTGATAGCAGCGAAGACGTGTACTCAGGTATTGAGTGGCAAGCAGGCAGTGTAGAAAGCGAAAAAATGCTCGACTTTTTATGTGAGGAAATGGGGGTAACCCGCTTAAGGTTTTCACAAGAGTGCGGAATTGGTATTAAAAATATATCTAAAGAAGGCTCTGAGCGACTAATGCGTTATGCCATTAACTATGCACTTAAAAACGATAGTGAATCTCTAACGCTAGTACACAAAGGTAATGTACTTAAATTTACCGATGGAGCATTTAAGCGTTGGGGGTTTGCACTTGCTCAAAACGAGTTTAATGCCACCGCACATGAAAATGGGCGTTGGCTGCAAATAGAGCGAGCACACCAATCGCCCTTAATTATTAAAGAAGTCATAGCCGATAACATGCTGCAGCAATGTTTAATGCACCCAGAGCAATTTGATGTAGTGGTAACTACTAACCAAAACGGCGACTTTTTGGCGGATATGCTCAGCGCACAAGTTGGCGGTGTTGGCATAATGCCCGCTGCAAATTTAAATAACGATGTCGCATTTTTTGAGCCCACTCACGGCACGTTTGAGCGTATAGCAGGGCAAAATAAAGCAAACCCAAGTAGCAGTATTTTAAGTTCGGTATTAATGCTTAAATTTATGGGCTGGGACGAAGCCGCATTACTCATAGAAAATGCGTTAGAGCAAACATTTAAAAGCGGTGAAGTAACCTTTGATTTAGCACAAGAGCACACTGATAGCTCAAGTATTCATAACTCGACAACCTTAACTTGTACTGGCTTTGCAAAGAAGGTTATCGAGCACTTTTAAATACATCCATTATTAAGCTGCTGAGGCAGTTTTTACTCTGTGCATACAAGGGCGGTTGGTTAACTGCGCTGCACGATGGTAAATCTCATGTGCTTGGGGTTCATCACACTGTGTACCACTAAGCGTATCCATTAACGCAACAACAATAATTGCAGGAACCTGGCAGCAATATTCGTCTAAAACGGCTTCCGTAGTTTGTGCATCTACATGGCAAAGTGGATGATTTTTAAGTTGGTATGCATTTAATAATGTATCAACTTCTAATACATCATCTGGTTGATGCTTTGTTTTACGGCATTTACAACCAAACTCATCAACTAAAGTAGCTAACGCTTGGTAAGTTTCAGTGGTGTTAGCTTTAGTGCATAACTGCTCTTCAATGAACTGATGCAAGTTAGCATCGATGAATAATCCGTCTTGGCGTGTGAAAGAAGCTGTTGTCATAATAATTACTCTTAGTTTGTTGGCTTAACTTCACTCTAGCGCTAAGTGTATTATTAATAAAATTGTTGTTTTCAATAACTGATATTGATTTTATCAATAGTAAGTTTGAAAACTAAATAAAAAATAGAAAACATATCTAAATAATACTAATTAATTTGGTGCAATGCGGTGAAAGTGTGCACAAAACTGGAACAAAGGGAGGAGTTGAGGAATA
>NZ_WTKW01000388.1:0-3587 GCF_011378745.1 Pseudoalteromonas sp. Z1A6 | reverse complement strand
TGTCTTCTCATTTGCTCCTCATTCTCTTCTCTTTGTGCAATTGGTTTTTCAGATTTAACTTTAACGTGACCCGCTTCACGATTATAAGTAAGCAGCACGTCTTGTAGGGATACAATACGAGCTGCTTGCTGCCGTTTAAAGCAACGCTTTTACCAATAAAACAAGTATTCACAAAGAGGTTTTGAGACGCTGCGCTTTTAGATAAGTGAAAAATCAGTCAGTTGAATAGATCACTTGGTGTCTTCTCATTTACTCCTCATTCTCTTCTCTTTGTGCAATTGGTTTACGCTTTAACGTAAACAGGCTAAACACTTTCAAAACCAACCTAATTACAATGTTTTTTAAACATCCATCTTGTTCTAACGGCTTCAAAGTCGGGGCCAAATTTAAGCGATAAACATAAAATAGGCAAAGCATCAGCTTGCTTAGCTACATCAAAAACTTGATAAAATTTATAACCATATTTAACGGCTAAATTTAGTTCAGCAACATACAACGCTTTATACTTTGGAGGGAGTTGCTGCCAGTTCATTAGCGCTATTTGAATAATACCAAGCTGCACATCAAACTTGTAAGGACCGAATTTTTTAGCCTGCTGAATATACTCATATACGCGCTCTGTCGGCCCTTCTTGATAACTAACTACTTGTGCCAGTGCTATCCATGTTTCTGACCATGTTTGCCTTAACTCTAATGACTTTAATAGATCTTTTTCTGCTTGTTGATAAACCAAAAGATTATTTTTATTTTGCTCGCTAGTTACAGCTAGATTGAGCATTTTTATATAAGCACTTAACTGCCAGTAATGAGATTGAGTTGGTTCTAATTCTACAGCAAGGATAATAGCGTCATTAGCAAGTTTGAGCTCTACAGCAGTAATTGAACCTTTGGGCTGCTTCAAAATATTGAGTGCATTAAAATACCATGTATTTGCACGCATACTTTGTAAGCTTTGATAACCTATAGCTAATATAATAACTGCAAGTATAGCAATTTTTGTGAGGCGGTTTGTATTTAAATTAATCATTAAACAACGACTCTGTTAAACGCTTAGGATTAGTAAAAAATAAATCAAGTGCATCATTTTGACCAATTAGCTCGCTCACTATTTGCTTAGCTTTACTTAAAATAGGAGGCCTACGCTTAACTGAATGAGCATCAGATGCAACATAAGTTACTAAACCCTTTTTTAGCATATCAATACTAATATTTTTTGCAGTTTCGCCCCATGCACCTTCAATGCTTGAAGCCGTTAATTGAAACTCACACCCTAATTGCTTTAAACGCTCAATATAAAAAGGATTGGCTTGAATATCGCGATTACGCTCAGGGTGAGGAATAATCACCTTTATATTTTGTTTAGCTAGCCAATTTATAAACTTATCGTAACCTTGCGGTACATGCGAGTGTGGGAGTTCTAATAATAAATAATTTACTGAATTAAGCGTACCAATAAACGGGAGTTTATTACCAAGCACTAAACTCATTAGTTCTACATCAAGCCTAACTTCAGCGGCCACTGCTAGTTTAATACCAATATTATTTACTAATGCCTGTGCTTTTAAATTAGTAAGTTCGCTATACAATTGCGAGGCCGAGTTATTAAATCGCCCAATATGTATATGTGGCGTGGCAACCATATGAGTTATTCCATCATTTTGCGCAATAGTTAATAGTGCTAAAGACTCATTTAAGTCTTTAGCACCATCATCAACACCTGGCAAAATATGGGAATGAATATCAATCATAGATTTGCATTTAACTATGCATTAGGTTGTTCAGGTTTTTGCGAGTAATCGAAGTAATCGTAATAACCATGGCTATGCTCGTCTTTACTTTTACTCATATCTACTTGGTTAAGCACAATACCTGCAACATGGGCTTTAGATTCAAACAAACGTTCAATACCTGCTTTAATAGGCTTAATTCGCGTAATATCAGACTTAACAACATAAATTACCGAGTCTGTACTTTGCGCGATAACTAACGCATCACTCACAGCCTGTGTAGGTGGTGTATCAATAATTATATGGTCATACTTAGTTTTTAATATATCGAGTACTTCACTAAAGCGTGCGTTAGATAAAAGCTCTAACGGGTTACTAGGTATTTGGCCACTGGGCATGATTGCTACACCTGACTCCACATCAACATGTACACATTCACTTAGCTGCTCCGTACCAACAATTAAATTACTTAAGCCTGGGTGAAATACCGGAATATCAAAGCGTTTAGCAATACTTGGTTTACGTAAATCTGCATCAATTAATAATACTTTACCCATTTGTGCAAGCGACATAGCTAAATTAGCTGAGGTTGTGGTTTTACCCTCACCCGGAGCACTTGATGTTACGGCAATAACTTTGTGATCACGCTCTAACTGGGTTAATAGCAAACTAGTTCTGAACGTCCGTACCGACTCTGCAAAACGCCTATAGTTATCATCCAGATAAGCGTGTATCGGAAACACGCTATTTTTTGGTGTTTGTACATGCGGTAATAAACCCAGCATACGCTGTCCCAACTTATTTTCAATATCACTCTTTGCTTTTATGGTGTCATTCAACCGTTCAAAAACAATACTTAAAAAAGCAGAAAAGATAAAACTAAACAGAAAGGCAAGGACTATCAATAACTTCTTATTAGGCTTACTTGGATCTTTCGGGGAATAAGCTCTATCAGTAAAACGCGCTACAGCAGAGCTAAAATCACTGGTTACTTCAGTTTCTTTGGAGCGAGATAAAAACGTGTTGAATATATTGCGGTTAGTCTCAACTTCACGCTTTAATTGGTTATATTGAGTTTCTTTACGTGTAATGCCTTGGTATTCAGCACGTATTTTAACTAAATCACGCTCAAGTGCACTCACTGTACGTGTAATACGGTTTAGCTCTTTTTCAATACCGGTAATAAGGCCTTTAATTTGCTTATTTAAATTGTTTTTTACCGTTGCAAGCTCAGCTTGAGCAGAGATCATACGAGGGTGTTTAGGTCCATAAACCTCACCTAAGTCACTTAATTTACGCTCAACTAAAATAACTTCACGCTTTACATCCTGTATTACTTTATGCGATGTGATTTCAGGCATACTTCCTAAAAGCTCTAAATTGTTATTGCCATACTCACTTATTACACGATTAATACTTTCAAGATTATTTTTTTCATTACGTGCAACAATTAACTGCTGGGATATTTGCTCAAGCTCTTGCGTAGCAAGCCCTGCGATACCTTCAATATCAACTAATTGTTGCTGTTCTCGGTAGGCTTGTAAGCGTGCCTCTGAATCGTCGAGCTGAATACGTAGCTGTGACAAGCGTGTATTTAGCCAGCTAGAAGCTTGTTGCGTAATTCCCATCTTTGCACGCATTTGGGTTTCAATGTAGACCTCACCTACAGTATTTGCTATGAGCGCAGCTAATTTAGGATCGCTTGATTCAAAACTAATTTTTACCAGTTGTGTATTTTGGATTGGTGCAACTGTCAAATTCTCTTTAAATATTGAAACTAGGGAAAGCATCTTATGATCCGCGATCTCAAGTAGAGACAAAGAATTCAATTCAGGAGAGCTTATGAATGGAAGAAAAGAA
>NZ_WTKW01000387.1:0-3626 GCF_011378745.1 Pseudoalteromonas sp. Z1A6 | reverse complement strand
TGTGTGCGATTATTTAATCACTTAACTCATCTTCTTGCTCAGAGATTTTAATTTGTTCTTTTAAAAATTGAGCTGCCTTAGAGTATTCAATTTCTAACTTATCTCTTAAGTCTATTAATTCATCGGTAGTGAGTTCACCTTTTTTACATTTATCTTCAAATGCACTTGAAAGTTCAGCCACCGTTAGGGCACCAATTGTTTTAGAGATCGATTTTAATTGATGACACCCTTCAATAATCTCATCTAAATCGTTAACCATAACGCCTGAATTAATCCCCTTAATTAGCCCTTGGCTTTGTTCTAAATACATTTTGAAAAAGCGTAACTGTTTAGCTTCGTCACCATTTACATATTTAGCAACCGCTTCCATATCAATAGGTAGCGCCATGGTTTGATGGATAACTACATTTGGGTTTTGGCTTTGCTTATCGCTCCAGCGTTTTAAAGTGTCCTCTAACGCGTTTAGCTCTATAGGTTTGGTAATGAAGTCGTTTATACCTACGGCTAAGCAACGCTCTTTTTCGCCTTTAAGTGCGTTTGCTGTTACAGCAATAATGTAAGGCTGTGCATCAATTGATTCTAATAGCTCTGCTTCGTTACGGATTTTTTCGACCATATCGTAACCCGACATTTTAGGCATGTGTAAGTCGGTTAAAATAAGTGAGTAATCACCTTTTCTCCACATATCTAAGCCTTCTTCACCGTTGTTTGCTATCTCAACGCCAAAACCTAGTATGTGTAATTGATCGGTCAGCACTTGTTGGTTTAGAAGGTTATCTTCAACAAGTAAAACCAATTTGTTTGATTTACGAGCTTGCTCAACATTTAAATAGTTATTAAGTGTTTTGGTTTTTTTAATTTGTTTAGGTGTATGCAAACCTGCAGCGACTAAAATAGACAGCATAAAGTTAGACTTACATAAAGGAGAGGCATTAATATAAAAAATATTATTATGATTTATAGCCGCTTCATCAAGCTTACTTAGTACAACAACTTGTTGGTTATAATCCTCTAATGAATAAAATAAGCGTCTTAGCAGCGCGTTTGTTTTATCCATATTGTCTATGCCATCAGCCACCCAAATAATATCTTGCGAATGTTGGTGCTCTTCAATTTCTTCTTCTGTGTGTGCATAAACTATTTTAGCGCCCATAAACGATAAATAACGGTACATTGTTTTTTCACGTTCTAGGTGATTACTAACTACAACAATTTGCTTACCATTTAATGCACCTTTGTGTGCGTACTTAATTCTACCCGATGTGCTAAACGGCAGTTCAACAGTAAATTCACTGCCAATTCCTGTATGGCTAGTTACATGAATAGTACCTAGCATAAGCTCAGTTAAGCTTTTACAAATAGAAAGACCTAAACCTGTCCCTCCATATTCTCGGGTAATCGAATTTTCGGCTTGAATAAACGGATTAAATATTTCGCGTAGTTGTGCCTGCGACATGCCTTTACCGTTATCAGTTACGCAAAAGCGTAAGGTAAAGTGATCAGTCGTATTATGTACCACCTCTACTGATATTTTTACATGCCCTTGGGTTTTTTCATCAGTGCTCGTAAATTTAATTGCGTTGCTACATAGGTTATAAAGAACCTGACGTACACGTACGCTATCACCGGTAAGATTTATAGGAATATCTGGTGCTATTGCTAGCTCTAAATCAAGCTCACGTTTTTTAGCAACAGATGAGAGCACACGAGCAACTTCTTCAATAGTATCGGTTACCGAAAATGGGATCGGGTCAATATTTAGCTTTCCAGCCTCAATTTTAGAGAAATCTAAAATATCATCCAAAATGCTCAATAACGAAAATGCTGATTCACGAATAATCGTACTTAAACGATGCTGAGCGCCATCAAGTTCGGTCTGGCGCAGTAAATCAATAGTACCTATAACACCATTCATCGGTGTTCTTATTTCGTGACTCATCGTTGCTAAGAATGTTGTTTTAGTTTCGCTTGCTCGCTCTGCTTTTAATGTGGCTTGCTCAAGCGCTAAGGTACGATTTTGCACTTCGGCTTCTAGGCCATTTTGTAATTTATAAAGCTCTTTTTGTGCAGAGTCATTCTCGCTCATTGCAGTTTGTACTTTTTGTAGCAATAAGTTGATGTTTTTTGCTACTACACCTAAACCAATATCAAGTTGCTCATCAACATTACTATTGTAATTAGCATCTTCAGTGATTGCCTGTAACTCTTGAGTAAGAGTGTCAGTACTTTTACGTAAGCGCGTATTAATGTACATATTAAACATTAAAGTAAGTATAAATAATGCAGCAACACTCGCTATCGCGATGATGTAAGCGATAACTTGAGAATCTTGAGCGCTTAAAGGCGTGGCTGGTATGTTTTGCTTAATAATAAGCTCGCCAATGGGTTGATCGTTTAACAATAGTAGGTGATGCAGAATACCTTCTTCTTTTAAGTGCTTTTCAGTTTTAACAGAAGCGATGGCTGGTTTACTGCTGCTATATACCAACTGAGTATCTGATGTAGCATTGAAGCGATATAGAGTATATTCAAAGTCACCGTCTAATAAGGAGGTTAAATCAAGTAACTGTTTTACTTTACCTTGACCATACATAGTTAATGCATCAACCATAGGTAAGTCTAATCTATCGGCAAGCGTTACAATATTAATAGATGATACTGGTTGGGCTGTCTTAACTTCAGTTTGTGTATAAAATGAGTGGGCAACAATAGCGAGCGCTGTTACAGCAATATTAATGATTAAAAAAAGTGGCAGTAAGCCTTTTACTGGCGATGAGAATTTACTCTGCATTGATTGTTTCCAATTGATGTGTTTTTACTACGATAAGTCCCTATCGTACGTATCTAAGCTAATCGTAACATTTACAAAAAATAATTCACTACGGTTTTAGTCTGATTTAGTTATATTTATTTATAGTTATAGCCCGATTTGTGGTAAAAATGAACGTTATTAATGAAAAATGTACTGAGTTGTCTGAAAACCGTTCAAACAGTTATAAAGAAGAAAAAAAAAGTTGACTTGTAAGGGCAAAACTCGTTTAATACGCCGCACGCCCAGATAGCTCAGTCGCTAGAGATGAGTGGGAATTGCATTAAAAATCCTTTAAGATTTTTAATTAGCACTGTTTAAGTGCCTCGATAGCTCAGTTGGTAGAGCAGAGGATTGAAAATCCTCGTGTCCCTGGTTCGATTCCGGGTCGAGGCACCATTTATTAAAGTAGTGGTGTTTAATCAACAGTTTAAACATTATTACGCGTGCCTTAGCACACAGTTTTGTGTGCCGACTTAGCTCAGCTGGTAGAGCAACTGACTTGTAATCAGTAGGTCAACCGTTCGACTCGGTTAGTCGGCACCATTTATTTAAAGTAGTTTGAAAAGAAAGCTGTAATCAGTAGTCTGTTCAAATTACCCGTCGAATCGGTTAGTCGGCACCATTTATAAAGCTAAAAGTTAAATAATTATTTAACTTTTAGTTAGCACAGTTTATGTGCCTCGATAGCTCAGTCGGTAGAGCAGAGGATTGAAAATCCTCGTGTCCGTGGTTCGATTCCGCGTCGAGGCACCATTTACTTTAAGTTCTCAATCTTTAAAATTGAACGTGCCTTAGCACACAGTTTTGTGTGCCG
>NZ_WTKW01000386.1:0-3630 GCF_011378745.1 Pseudoalteromonas sp. Z1A6 | reverse complement strand
TGCATAAATATTTGATCAATTTAACGAATTAAATTGCACTATAACGTCATTAAAAATTTTTTATTTAGAACAACTAGATACAAAAATTTTTGCCTAGTTCTAGCGTAATTTTCTTAACGTTAAATAGACCCCGTATATAAGCAGATTGGTATAACAATCGGCACAACTAAACGGTAATTGCATAATATGGACTTTTTAACACAAACCTTAAGTGGTTTTACAGCAATGTCGCATTGGGAGTATATTGCGGTAGGGTTGTCGATGGCTTATTTATTATTAGCAATAAAAGAAAGCTTATGGTGTTGGCCTGCGGCATTTTTTAGCACGCTCATTTATACAATAATGTACTGGAATGGCGCATTACTTATGGAGTCGTTACTTAATTTTTATTATATGTATATGGCTGTATTTGGCTGGGTTGTATGGCGTAAAGGCAAAGCTGCAAATTTAAATATTACATCGTGGTCGATAAACCGTCATGCTGTTTTAATTAGTTTAACAACCGTAGCTGCAATAGTTATTGGTTACGTTATGCAAAATTATACTCATGCCGATTTTGCTTATCTTGATAGTTTTACAACATGTTTTGCCGTAGTAACTACTTACTTAGTGGCTAAAAAAGTCCTCGAAAACTGGCTGTACTGGATTGTAATAGATGCCGCTTCTATGTATTTATATTACGAAAAAGGCTATTACCCAACGCTAGCACTCTTTATATTTTATACCATTATGGCAGCGTGGGGCTTTAAAACCTGGTACGAAGAGTACGAACAAAGCCAAGCTAAGCCTCTAGCACAGCTTTAATCAATGATTGAGCATACTCAGTTAGTAAAAATGTGTAGTGCGTTTATAGAGCCTACAAGCATTGTTTCAAGCGAGCGATTACTTAATGGCTTTAGTAACGATAATTTTTTAATACGTACCGAGCAACAAGGGTATTTGTTAAAGTGTTATAAAAGCCATTGGCCAAGTGACGGCCTTGAAGCGCAGCGCTTTTTAAGTGACTTTAATATATGCCCTGCGCCTATTTGGCTTGATAAAGAAAACGGTCGTGCGGTATTTAATTATATTGAAGGCAAGAGCGCGCAATCGGATATAACGCTTTGCTTTATTAATAAACTTGCTCAAGTGCACAATTACAAAGTGTCTACCGCGCCAATGGATATAGCTAAAGAGCTTCATTTTTATCAAAGCACCCACGTATATACGCAATACAAACCTCAAATAGAGAAGGCACTCAAAGCCGTTGCAGCTATGTCATTTAATGGAGGCTTTTGTCATAACGACTTAGTAAAAGATAACATTATTGTAAATGCTTCAGGCATGTATTTAATTGACTTTGAATATGCACAAACTAACGATGTGTATTTTGATTTGTCAGCCCTTGCAGTGAGCTTTAATCTTAATGAGAGCAGTGAAAGTGCATTGTTAAATAACTATAAAAATAGTATCGATAAAACAAAAACGTTTAATCCTTCAATGGATAAGCTGAATTATTATAAGCTGTTTTTTTTAGTGTTATGTATTGGCTGGTATGAAGAGCGCAGCATAACTAGTAAATCTGTAATGTTACGCGCGCAGCTAACTAAACTCGTTAATAATACTTTTTGTAGATGTTAAAGACCACCAAAGCGCTCGGCGAGCTCTTTGTATTTTGTTACTTCGGCTGTATCAAATTGTGGTTCACCATTTTCATCTTCTGATTTAGCAATTAATAAACTTTCTCTAGAGAGACGTTTTACACGCTCTACTTTTACACCTAAAAATTCAGCAACTTGCTCAGTAGACATTAAACTCATCATTATTTCCTCGTATTAAATCCATCCGCACAGCGACAATCATAGTTTCAATGTTACTAAACCGTTACTGTTTCCTATTCAATAAGAATAAATAGCGTGTTTTTAAGCCATTGTGAAGTGTTTTATTTAAAAGAGTTTAATTAATAAGCATATAAGCTGATGTTACTGGTATTTATTTAAAGATCTCTTTATCATTGCTGATGCTAAAGCACTGATATCGCGAGTTGGTGTGGCGGCAACAAATGTGCTCTCGTGGTGAAATGGATATCACGTGGCCCTCCGGAGGCTAAGTTGTAGGTTCGATCCCTACCGAGAGCGCCATTTGCTTTTACATCTACTAATATTCCTCTCTATATTATCTAGCTTTTCATTAATTACTTTTGTATTTAAAAATGTATTACTGCATAAATTTTGAAATTTTATTGTAAGAACAGCTTTCTAGTTATTTATACAATGCAAAATTGCATTATTCAAAATGTTATCTAACGTTATGTATGCATATACGACGAAATTATAAATGAGGAAAACCGATTCAATGTTAAATAGTCAGTTAGAAATACTCGCTCAAGGACATGCTTATCTTGAAAGTGTAACTAAAGAGGATTATTCGCAAATCGTTGCTCCTAATTTCATTAGTTCAGTTGGGTCACATATGCGCCACATTATCGATCATTACCAATCTTTAATGACGGGCTTTGGTATAAATAATATTGATTACGATAGTCGCCTACGCGGCAGTAATATTGAAAGTAACCCCTGTGAAGCTATAAAAAAAATTGCCGAGATAGCATCGTGGATTGAACAGCTAAGTCCAGATGATTTTAATAAACCGCTGTTACTTTCAAGCGAAGTATCAATTAAAAGTAAAAATGTACAAACTGTAACAACCTCATTAGCACGAGAGCTTATATTTGTAGGAAGCCATGCAGTACATCACTATGCGATGATTTCACAAATTACCTTTGCACAAAAAGCATCATTCGACCAGAACTTTGGGTTAGCACCAAGTACAGCCACTTTTTTGAGAGAAAAAAGCCAACAAAGCCAATTAAAATCACTGCAAAGTTAATATGTGCACTTTAAGTTACTTTCTAACTGATGATGGCTACGAGTTGTTTTTTAATCGTGATGAACAAAAAACGCGAGAAATGGCAATCGCCCCGAGTAAGCACACAGATAACGCAATTTACCCTATCGATCCGCAAGGGGGTGGTACTTGGCTTGGTGTATCGCATTGGGGGCAAACATTAGCTTTATTAAACGATTATCAAAGTGCATTTGATATAACTGCCGTAAAGCACAGCAGAGGCCTCTTAATCCCGCATTTACTAAGCAATAATACCCCTGCATTGTCTCAATTAAAAAATATGGATTTATCGGGTTACGCGCCTTTTAAATTGTGTATTTTTCCGGATAAATTATCGCTAAATAATGGGCACATCGCTTTTGTTCGGTGGGACACAAAAAAATTAATCGATTGCCAAGTTGAATCGCTTGCAACGTCGTCTGGCGTTGAGCTAGAAACAGTTACACAAAAGCGTAAACAACAATTTAAGCAATTTATTGACTTAAGATATCCTGCAAGTGAGCAGTTTTTAGCATTTCATTACAGCAAAGCTGATCAAGGCCAATATGGTGTAAATATGCAAAGAGAAGATGCAATGACAGTCAGTATTAGTCATATTAAAGTTGGTAACACTATACGCTTTAATTATTTTGATAAGCAGTCTCAGCTCATTAGCAGCATTAGTTGTTTAAAAGTGGCTGCAGCTTAACTAAATATTTTTATAGCTGTTACATAACTAAAAAAGTCGACGCAATTAATTGCGTC
>NZ_WTKW01000385.1:0-3646 GCF_011378745.1 Pseudoalteromonas sp. Z1A6 | reverse complement strand
TTTATTATGAATGTATTTATGAATTTTAATTTATCTAAATTGAATAACAGTTTGCAAAAACACTAAATTTAATTTGTTATTTTAATTACGAGTAGCTCAGTGATAATAATTGCCTTAAACGACGTGGCTTGCCATTAAACTTTCATAGAAAAACAGGCCATTTTGGTTTAAACTGCGCGCAATTTAATTACATCCTTACTCCCTTGGAGGGTAGCGCTATTATTAGTACAGCTAATGTCACCATGCAATTTGGTGCTAAACCATTATTTGAAAATATCTCAGCAAAATTTGGCGATGGAAACCGTTACGGTTTAATTGGCGCAAATGGTTGTGGTAAATCAACATTTATGAAAATTTTAAGTGGTGAGCTTGAAGCGTCTTCAGGTAATGTAAGTACTGATCCTAATGAACGCGTTGCTAAACTAAACCAAGACCAGTTTGCCTACGAAGAATACTCAGTAATTGATACTGTTATTATGGGCCATAAAGAACTGTGGAAAATTAAACAAGAACGCGACCGTATCTATTCTTTACCAGAAATGAGTGAAGACGACGGTATGAAAGTAGCCGATCTTGAAACTGAATTTGCTGAAATGGATGGTTACTCTGCTGAATCTAAAGCAGGCGAGCTTCTATTAGGCGTAGGTATTGGTACTGAGCAACACTTTGGCCCAATGTCAGAAATTGCACCAGGTTTTAAACTACGCGTGCTACTTGCACAGGTGTTGTTTTCAGACCCAGATATAATGCTACTTGATGAGCCTACCAATAACTTGGATATTTACACCATCAAGTGGTTAGAAGACGTGTTAAACCAACGCGACTGTACCATGATAATCATCTCGCATGACCGTCACTTTTTAAACTCTGTGTGTACTCACATGGCAGATATTGACTACGGTGAGCTACGTATTTACTCAGGTAACTATGACGAATACATGTTTGCAGCAACGCAAGCACGTGAGCAGCTACTTAGCGAAAACGCGAAGAAGAAAAACCAAATTGCTGAACTTCAACAGTTTGTATCACGCTTCTCTGCTAACGCATCTAAAGCTAAGCAAGCTACATCGCGCGCTAAACGTATCGACAAAATTCAGTTAGACGAAGTTAAAGCCTCATCACGTCAAACACCGTTTATTCGTTTCGATCAAGAAAAGCAGTTATTCAGAAACGCACTTGAAATGAATAACTTAACGCAAGGGTTTGACGACAATACGTTGTTTTCTGGCCTTGAAGGTTTAGTAGAAGTTGGCGAGCGAATTGCTATTATTGGTGAAAATGGTGTTGGTAAAACAACATTACTTAATACATTAGCAGGGCGCTTAGCACCTAAAGCCGGTGAGTTTAAGTTCTCTGAAAACGCGAACATTGGTTACTACGCGCAAGATCACGCTGACGAGTTTGCAACCGACATGAACTTGTTTCAGTGGATGGAGCAATGGCAACAAGAAGGCGATGACGAGCAAGTGGTTCGCAGCTTCTTAGGCCGTATGTTGTTCTCTCAAAACGATATTAAAAAATCAGTTAAAGTAATTTCTGGTGGTGAGCAAGGCCGCATGTTGTTTGGTAAAATTATGATGCATAAACCAAACATACTGTTAATGGATGAGCCAACTAACCACATGGATATGGAATCTATTGAAGCGCTTAACTTAGCACTTGAAGCCTACGAAGGCACATTAATGTTTGTATCGCACGATCGTCAATTTGTATCATCGGTAGCTACCCGAATTTGGGAAGTTAAAGATGGTAAAATCATTGACTTTAGAGGCAACTACGCAGAATACCTAGCGAGTAAAGAAGCTTAATTAGCTATTTACACGTTAACCCTAAAAAGCCATGTTTAAACATGGCTTTTTTTGTTTTTGTGGCTTTGTATTAGTCGCAATTAATATG
Organism: Pseudoalteromonas sp. Z1A6; assembly: GCF_011378745.1. Classification (NCBI taxonomy): domain Bacteria; kingdom Pseudomonadati; phylum Pseudomonadota; class Gammaproteobacteria; order Alteromonadales; family Pseudoalteromonadaceae; genus Pseudoalteromonas; species Pseudoalteromonas sp. Z1A6. The sequence goes on along the minus strand of NZ_WTKW01000385.1, from coordinate 1,750 downwards.
GCTTTGGGTATAATACCCGGCTTAAACAGGACATAAGTCCGCTATTTTAAAAATACATTACTGAGGAGTATTTATGACTGTTGGCATTATTATGGGTTCTAAATCAGATTGGCCAACCATGGAACATGCAGCACTTATGCTTGAGCATTTTGGCATTAAGTACGAAACTAAAGTCGTGTCTGCACACCGCACTCCTCAATTACTTGCTGATTACGCAAGTTCAGCCGCAGAACGCGGTATTAAAGTTATTATTGCTGGCGCTGGCGGCGCGGCTCATTTACCAGGTATGGCTGCTGCTTTTACGTCGCTTCCTGTACTGGGCGTGCCTGTAAAATCAAAAGCATTAAATGGTGTTGATTCACTTTTATCTATTTGCCAAATGCCTAAAGGTGTTGCTGTTGGTACGCTTGCCATTGGTGAGCCTGGCGCTGCAAACGCAGGTTTACTAGCCGCACAAATTTTAGGGTGTCAAAATCCAGAAATTTTTGCAAAAATTGAAGCGTTTCGTAAAGCTCAAACCGATACTATATTAGCTAATCCAAACCCTGCAGAGTAATAATGAATATTTTAATATTAGGTGCAGGGCAACTTGCACGTATGATGAGCCTTGCAGGTGCGCCGCTTAATTTAAACGTTGTTGCGTACGATGTAGGCAGCAAGCAAATTAAGCATCCGCTAACTGGTGAGGTTTATAGCACGTCACTTGAACAAGCAATATTAAACGCTGATGCAATTACTGCAGAGTTTGAGCACATTCCTGATGACGTACTAACACTTTGCTGTAACAGCAATAAGTTTTACCCAGGTAAAGCCGCTATTAAAACCGGTGGCGATCGCTCACTTGAAAAAGCATTGCTTGATAAAACAAACGTAACTTGTGCGCCGTATCAATTAATTACTGAAAAAGCGCATCTTGAACACGCAGTTAAAATCCTCGGCAAGCCACTTGTTATTAAAACATGCCAAGCAGGTTACGATGGAAAAGGTCAATGGCGATTAAAGTCAGATGATCAAATAGACGAGATTTGGTCACAAATGGCTGATTTTATTGCATCGGGCACAGAGCTTGCGCCACATACAATTATTGCTGAAAAAATGATCCCGTTTGATCGTGAAGTCTCTATTATTGGTGCGCGCGATAAACACGGTAATGTTGCTATTTATCCGCTAACAGAAAACGAGCATACAAATGGTGTGTTAACACTCTCTATTGCTGGTAAAAACAATCGCAGCGTTGAAGCTCAAGCAAACGATGCATTTACTAAAATAGCAAACGAACTTAACTATGTTGGCGTATTAGCTATTGAATTTTTTGATGTACAAGGCACGTTACTCGTAAACGAAATTGCACCGCGTGTACATAACTCAGGCCATTGGACACAACAAGGTTGTCACTGTTCGCAGTTTGAAAACCACATGCGTGCTGTAGCAGGTTTACCGCTTGGTAATACAGAGCTTAAACACATTACCGCGATGATAAACGTACTAGGGCAACCTAGTATTCCAGCTGACGTACTAAAATACGCAGATGTGACTAGCCATTGGTACGGTAAAACTGCAAAACCAGGTCGTAAAATGGGCCATATAAACGTATCGGCCACTAGCATGAACGATCTAGCAGATAAATTAGGTGAGCTTACTGAATATTTACCTGAGCAAGACTACCCAGGTATTTTAAAAGCGGCGGCTAACATAATTCTTCATTAAATGGCTAAACGTTTTATTAAATGCCGAGCTTGCTCGGCATTTT
>NZ_WTKW01000384.1:0-3671 GCF_011378745.1 Pseudoalteromonas sp. Z1A6 | reverse complement strand
TATCAATAAAAATAAATAAAAAAACGAGTTAATCTACAGGCTCGTTATATGGCAAGGCGATTATGGCTAATTTTGCAGAATTAAATTTACATGATGCAACTCTAATCAATATTGAATTTGATTGGGTAAATGCTTTAACTATTGTAAGCTTGAAATTGCATCGTGAAAATGTCGTAATTAAGTTTAGTGATTGTACAAACGTGTGTATTCCTCATGAAAATTCTTGGGGACAATCAGCATCTGTAAATACAACTAGCCAAGATGGTAATACGTTTAAAATAGAAATGCAGTCTGGTGATACTATTTCGGTTAATTCAGACTCTTTCTGTGTTGAATAATTGCCATATAACAAGGCGTTCTAACGGATAATGCTCCTCACCCGTTTTAGTGGACACCTCCTCATCACTTTGATGAGGCTAAAATGCCTAGATATACTCAACCTAGGAAGACATGGTTTTACCCAGTTAATTTCAAAATCAAAGTGCAGTGGCATAGTGATTTTGGCCACTATTTACATACAAACTTGTATAAAACCAAGTGGGGATTTTTTATGCCTTAGTTTTATTTAAAACGCCCACTAATGTTAAACTACAAAAAATTTAATTACTTAATATAGCTATGGCATTTTATATTCCTTTATTACAACCTCACTTTAAGCACATTGAAATTGGCGATACGCTTACATCACTTTGGAGTGGGTGTGGCAGTATTGTGCAGTGCCAGCTTGATGATAAAGCCTGTGTTGTTAAAGCGATTAAAATACCCAGCTATATACACCACCCTAAAATTAAGCAAAGCGAATTTGCGCTTGAAAGAAAGCAGTATTCCTATAGCGTTGAATACACTTTTTATAAGCTTTATAGCCAGCATTTACCAGCACATGCGCAAAGTATTGAATGTATAAGCGCAATTAATAAAGGCGATGAATATGCGCTGGTGTTTAAGGACTTCACCAAACATGGATTTACTCAAGCGGGGCAGCAACATGTTAAAGCTATATTAAAATGGCTTGCACACTTTCATGCGTTTAACTTAAGTAAACCCGCAGATGGATTATGGCAGCAAGGCAATTACTGGCATTTAAGCACGCGCCCAGATGAGTTTAATAAATTAAAAACAACGGATGATAAAAAGTCCGATATTAAAAATGCTGCACATAAAATAGATGAGCAACTACAACGTTGTGCGTACAAAACGCTGATTCATGGCGATGCAAAACTTGGTAACTTTGCAGCAAATGAGAGTGGTAAAATACTCGGTTATGATTTTCAGTATATAGGTGCAGGTTGCGGGATAATTGATGTAATGTATTTTATGACCAGTTGCTTAAGTGATGCACAATTACACGAAAGCGCTGATGAGTATCTTGCTTATTATTTTGATAATTTAAAGAATGCTATTGCTACTTATCACCCTTTAGCACCTGCCGATAAAATAGCTGACGATTGGCTCGCTTTATGGCCTGCTGCATGGGCTGACTTTTATCGATTTTTATCTGGCTGGAGCCCTGAGCATCAAAAAATAAATAGTTATATGCAACAGCAAGTAAACAGCTGGTTAGCGAGTAACATTTAATAAACACAAAGGGTTAATGGCTTGCATAAATATCAAGCAAAACAATACATTTTGGCACGATGTATGAAAATCTCTTTAAAACTACAGGTCAAATGACCTTTTTTAATATAAAATACCGCAAATTCTTCTATCACTAGGTTTACATCATGGCTATTCACGTTATTTCTCACCCTCTTGTTCAACATAAATTAGGCCTAATGCGCGCGCATGGTATTAGCACTAAAAGCTTTCGTGAATTGTGTTCTGAAGTAGGTACTTTATTAACCTACGAAGCAACAAAAAACCTACAGTTAGAAGATAACGAAATTACAGGCTGGGATGGCAATAAATTAAAAGTAGAGCATATTAAAGGTAAAAAAATTACCGTAGTGCCTATTTTGCGTGCTGGTCTTGGCATGATGGACGGTGTAATGCAGTTATTACCAGCGGCTAAAGTAAGTGTTGTTGGTCTTGAACGTAACGAAGAAACACTAGAGCCAGTACCATATTTTGAAAAGTTAGTAGGTAATATTGATGAGCGCTTAAGCTTAGTTATTGACCCTATGCTTGCAACGGGTGGCTCAATGATTGCCACAATCGATATGCTTAAAAAAGCAGGCTGTAAAGAAATCAAAGTAATTGTACTAGTTGCAGCACCAGAAGGTGTTGAAAGAACACTTACAGCTCATCCAGATGTAGAAATATTTACAGCCTCAGTGGATAGCCACTTAAACGAAAAGGGCTATATTATCCCTGGTTTAGGCGATGCGGGCGACAAAATATTTGGTACTGTTTAGGAGTCTTAAGTGCAAAATAATGACACCTTTTCAATAAAAACTATTTTAACGGGCGCGCAAATGCTGTTTGTAGCATTTGGTGCGCTGGTATTAGTGCCGCTTTTAACGGGCTTGGATCCTAATGTTGCGCTTTTTACCGCAGGCATTGGTACCTTGCTGTTTCAGGTAGTGACTAAAGGCCAAGTGCCTATATTTTTAGCGTCATCATTTGCCTTTATTGCACCTATTATTGCCGCTGTGCAAATGTGGGGCGTGCCGGCCACTATGGGCGGCTTAATGGTGGCGGGTTTTGCTTATATGCTTTTAAGTTTATTAGTGAAATTTAAAGGCGTTGCAACGCTTCATAAAATTTTACCACCTGTGGTTGTAGGCCCAGTAATTATGGTTATTGGTTTAGCGCTTGCACCTGTTGCTGTAAATATGGCGATGGGTAAAAGTGGCGACGGCAGTATTCAAATTATTGATTACACCAGCGCTATTTATATTTCGTTGTTCTCGTTAGTGGTTACGCTTATTTTTGCAGTATGGGGAAAAGGCGTATTTAAGCTTATACCTATACTAGCAGGGGTTGTAGCGGGTTATTGTTTATCGCTTGGTATGGGCGTTGTGCAATTTGACGCAGTGACTAACGCACAGTGGTTTGCTGTACCAAACTTTACTTGGCCTGAGTTTAAATGGCAGGCTATTTTGTTTATGGTACCTGTAGCAATAGCACCTGCAATTGAGCATATTGGCGATATGATGGCTATTAGCCAAGTAACCAATAAAGACTTTTTGAAAAAGCCTGGGCTTCATCGTACTTTGTTTGGTGATGGCCTTGCGACTTCTGCGGCATCATTATTTGGTGGCCCGCCTAACACTACTTACTCAGAAGTAACGGGGGCAGTTATGCTTACCAAAAACTTCAATCCTAAAGTAATGATGTGGACAGCTGTTATTGCCATTATTTTAGCGTTTGTAGCTAAAATGGGATCTGGTTTGCAAACTATTCCTGTGCCAGTAATGGGCGGAATTATGATTCTACTTTTTGGCTCTATTGCTGTAGTGGGTTTAAATACATTAGTTAAGTCGGGCGATGATTTAACAGCACCACGTAACTTAAGTATTGTTGCACTTATTTTGGTGTGCGGTATTGGCGGTATGCATATTGGTGGCAGCCAATTTAGTTTAGAGGGCGTAAGCCTTTGCGCTATTTTAGGAATAGTACTTAACTTAGTATTACCAAAAGCAGAGCCTGAAAAAGTTTAATTTTGCACATTAGCTAAATAGATTGCACCATAATAGCGCATTTATAATGCGCTATTTTTTTAACCTATTAAT
>NZ_WTKW01000383.1:0-3673 GCF_011378745.1 Pseudoalteromonas sp. Z1A6 | reverse complement strand
TATTACCGCCTTTTCATTTTTATACATATTTTTTGTAACCGAGAATTTTTGCCCGCATCATGTAAACATCGTGTAAATGCCTGTATATACCCAGTAAAATCCTCAAACCTCGTTAAATTGCCTGCTTGTTGATATTTAGTTAATTAAAATCCTTCTGCTTGTACCTTTTTGTTCATTTAATGTTAATAAATAAATGATACTTTCTGCTCGCCAAATTAACTTTGTTTAATTGTTAAGTATTGGTTTGCTATTAATTTATTACGTCAATCAATGACGACTGATAATTTCAATTTAAGGAAATACGATGAATAACAGTTCAAATAATCACAAAAGAAAGGATTTTAAAGTGGCGAGCTTATCGTTAGCTTTATTATTAGGATGCTCAACAATGGCCAATGCTGCTGTTGATAAGTTAACGGTAAGTGGGAATCAAGTTCTTGCGGGTGGAGAAAACACAAGCTTTGCAGGGCCTAGCTTATTTTGGAGTAACACGGGGTGGGGCGCTGAAAAATTTTACACAGCAGAAACAGTGGTAAAGGCAAAAACTGAATTTAATGCAACATTAATTCGTGCAGCTATTGGCCATGGCACAAGTACGGGTGGCAGTTTGAACTTTGATTGGGAGGGCAATATGAGCCGTCTTGATACTGTTGTAAATGCAGCTATTAGCGAAGATATGTACGTTATTATTGATTTTCATAGCCATGAAGCACATACCGATCAAGCAACAGCCATTCGATTTTTTGAAGAAGTAGCCACTAAATATGGTGACAACGATAATGTTATTTATGAAATTTATAATGAGCCATTACAAATTTCATGGGTTAACGATATTAAGCCTTACGCCGAAACAGTTATTGATAAAATTAGAGCAATCGATCCTGATAACTTAATTGTGGTTGGTACGCCTACATGGTCACAAGATGTTGATGTAGCATCGCAAAATCCAATTGATCGCGCCAATATTGCTTACACTCTGCATTTTTATGCTGGCACGCATGGTCAATCGTATCGAAATAAAGCACAAACAGCACTCGATAACGGTATTGCTTTGTTTGCCACAGAGTGGGGAACGGTTAATGCTGATGGCAATGGTGGTGTTAATGGTAATGAAACCGATGCATGGATGGCATTTTTTAAAACAAACAATATTAGCCACGCTAACTGGGCTTTAAACGATAAAAACGAAGGTGCATCGTTATTTACTCCAGGCGGTAGTTGGGATTCATTAACAGCGTCAGGCACTAAAGTTAAAGAGATCATTCAAGGATGGGGTGGCAGTAATGGCAATGTTAATTTAGATAGCGACGGAGATGGCGTAAGTGACAGCCTTGATCAGTGTGATAATACTCCCGCAGGTACAGCGGTTGATAGTATTGGCTGCGCGGTAACCGACAGCGACGCTGATGGCATTAGTGATAGTATTGATCAATGTCCTAATACACCAGCCGGTACAAGTGTTGATAATGTAGGCTGTGCTATTGAAGTTGTTGAACCAGCAAGCGATGCTGATAACGATGGAGTGAATGATGATATCGATCAGTGCCCTAATACACCCGCTGGTACAAGTGTGGATACAAATGGATGTAGCGTTGTAAGTTCAACAGATTGCAACGGTATTAATACGTATCCTAATTGGGTGAACAAGGATTACGCAGGTGGTCCGTTTACTCACAATAACACCGACGATAAAATGCAATATCAAGGCAACGCATACAGCGCAAATTGGTACACAAACAGCATTCCAGGAAGTGATGCTACATGGACGCTTCTTTATAGTTGTAATTAAGCGCGTTTAATAAAATAAACGAAGAAGGTAAATAATACATTTACCTTCTTTTTAAAAGTATTAGCCTTTATAAATACTCTGTTGTTGAGCTGCAATGTTGTAGCTTGGGGAATCTATATTATCTATATAACGCCAATCGGTTGTGATTTGCTCGTTTGTAATTGTCAGTATCATATATCCGCGGTGCGATAGGTCACAATAATTTAAGTCGTTTATTAACAATGAAAGCGAGTCAGCCATTTGCTTTGCTTGTGCAGTATTAAGCGCTAAATAATGCTCCATACCCGGGGATGTAACGCCAGGTGTTGCAAACTCTACTCCTACGCTTTCGCCTTTTGCATTTTTTAATATGCCATGCCACGCATTGTGCGTATCACCTGCAACCACTACTAACTTTTTATTTAACGTAGTAACGCTTTTATATAATGCTTCGCGCTCGCTTGGATAGCCGTCCCATGCATCTAAGTTGTAAGGCATTAAAGTATTTACGCGTGCGAGTTGCTCGGGTGTTACCGCTTTATTAGCTAACACTGCTTTTTTAATGGTAACAAGCTCTTTTAACACCTGAGGTATTTTAGTGCGATCGGGTTGCGAGAATATTTCAGTAGGTAGCCACATTTTAGTCATCAATACTTGCTGGCCCAATACTTGCCATTTTGCATTTGATTTAGTTATTGCACTGGTGAGCCAGTTTAGTTGTGTGTTACCTAGTAAATGCCTATTTTGATTATTTAAATCACTGACAAAGCGCGCAACATCCATTTGCTTGGTCTCGGGGTTTTTGTAGTCGCTGTAAGCGAGTTGTTTATCGCGTGCTATTACGCGCGTATCTAGCATATGTAAGCTTATTAAATTACCAAAATCGAAGGTGCGATATATTTGCGGGCTTTGTTCGCCCATAGGTGGCCTAATTGGCAGCCATTCGTAATAGGCTTGAATAGCTGATGCACGGCGTTTAAAAAAGTCACCTTCATCAGGGGTATGATTTTCAGCTCCACTTTTATAGGTATCGTTAGTAACTTCGTGATCATCCCATATTGCGATAAATGGCGCTGCAGCGTGAAGTGCTTGAAGGCCTTGGTCTGTTCTGTAAATAGCATAGCGTTTACGATAGTCGCTAAGGGTAATAATTTCACCGCTGTTATCAGCTGCTAATTGGCGGCCAATGTTTTCTGCATTTTGTGTGGCGTACCCGCCCATTGGGTATTCGTAAATGTAATCTCCCAAATGCAGTACTACATCTAAATCTTTTTGCTTAGCGGCATCTGTGTAGGCATTAAAGTACCCAGCAGGGTAGTTTGAGCACGACACAACAGCCATTTTTATTTGTTCAATATTATTTATTGGTAGTGTTTTAGCACGGCCAATAGGGCTTTGTGTATTTAACCCAATAAAGCGATAAAAGTATTCTGTATTTGGAGTAAGGTCTTGCACATCTATTTTTATTGTAAAGTCTCGGCTTTTATCTGTTTGTTCGCGCCCACTGCGAATGATGTTTTTAAATTGAGAATCACTTGCCAGCTCCCAAGCAACAGTAACTTCAAAATTTGATTGAGCAGTGGTTGCACGTGTCCAAATTATTAAAGCATTATTGAGCGGGTCGCCACTCGCTACACCGTGTTTAAATTCAATAGCCGATAGAGGTTTGTTTATTAATGTTTGAGCACAACCTGTAATGGCACTCGATACTGCGACGGTAAATATGCTTGCTGCTGAGGTTTTTAAAAAATTTCGACGTGATGAAAGGGTCATACTGCACTTTTTGAATTATTTATAGTGGTGTGCACTTTAGCGGATAGATATGACGTTTTTATAAACGCTAAATGTATTTAGTGTGACGGTATTAATACCTTTAAATCCTTTATTTATTAACTAAAAAGTAGT
>NZ_WTKW01000382.1:0-3703 GCF_011378745.1 Pseudoalteromonas sp. Z1A6 | reverse complement strand
CTTTTTATTAGATTAAAAATTTAGAAATTAATACGGGTATTAAGTCTCAATGTCCGGCCTGTTTTATATGCGTAAACAGTACGTGATTTAGTTGCATCGCCTTCAAGCGGGCTGCCTTCAGAAAACGTTTGGCCACCAGCATTTAAGAAACGACTGGTAAAGTATTGTCTTACGCCTTCGTCGGTTACATTGGCAACTTGTAGTGATACCGTCATGTAGTTATTTACTTTATAACTTGCAGAAAAGTCGAGCGTTTTACGTCCCTCTTCCCACAGCGATCCGTTTTCCCATGAGCGTTGTACTAGCTGATCGGTTGTCCCTTGGTAAGATAGACGTAATTGATGACCATCTTTTTCCCAAAAACCCGTTACGTTGTAGCTATGCTCTGGCGTATAGGCAACCGCCAATGAAGGAATTTTTACATTATTATCAATCGATGATACTTCTTGATCGTACTTACTGTCTTGATATGTATAGTTAGCCTGCAAGCCAAGGCCGGACCAAATACCCGGTAAGTTATCGTAGGTTTGCATGTATTGAAGCTCTAACCCTTTAATACTTGCCCCTTTACCATTTTTAATTCGGGTGGTGTTAAATTTGGCACACATTTGCTCTAAGTCGCCCGAATACATCCACTCTTTTTGATAATCCTGGCCACCTTGAAAACGCTTAGGCATACATTTTTCTAAGCTATCTTGGCCTGCAATAAGTACTAAATCGTCTGGGTTATAAGATTCGCCCTCTTCGAGTCCCACTCCACGTAGGTCATCCATGTAGGTAACAATCGTTTCAGACTCTTCAAAGTTTGTCATGTCTTTATAAAATAATGATGCTGCTAATAATCCCGAATCGTTGAAATACCATTCATATGATAAATCAAGGTTTATTGATTCAAGTGGATCGAGTTTAGGATTGGTAAGCGTAATTGAGTTGTTACGGTTTTCACCGCCCCATTGTGTTTCTCTTACTTTAAAACCAGGGCGAAGCGAGTCAATTTGCGGGCGTGCCATTGTTTTAGATGCTGCAAAACGAATAATGGTGTCTTCACTTTGCAAGTAGTTAATATTGATACTGGGTAAAAACAAATCGTAGTCGTGCTCACCAGTTACTGCAAACGAGCGTAAGCTTCTGTCTTCTGTTGGTAATAAGTTTCCATTTGCATCAAATTTACGCTCGCCATATATCCAGTTTTTTTCGGTTGATACATCAGAATGGCGCCATAACCACCACTCAGATTCATTTGGATTACCACGTACAGCGTTAGGATCATGACACGCGCCTTGAGCAGGAATAGCCACATCGTCTGATTTATCAATAGTGCCTTTTGTGTCGTAGCCTAGACCATCGGTTCTCGACCAGCGTATTTCTTCGTTGTAATCTGCACCATAAAATTGCGTTGCAGCACACAGTGGTAAGCTAGTATCACGCAACTCTGCTAATTTAAATGGGTCCATTAAACGAGCATTATTTGAAGGGTCAAATGCAAACTGTACACCCGATGCACCTTGCACTTCTACAGTCGTTTTTACATAACGCACACCCACATCACCTGTAACACGTCCATCTGCTAATTCAAAATTTAGCTTGGTGTAAAATGCTAAGTTATCTAGCTCTGTATTGCGAGTGTTTGAATCGTCTGTGGCAAAAGCAACTTCTGGACTCCCTAAAGCTACTTCAAATGCTTTAAAAGCCGAAAATCGATTCCACCCATCGGTTACATTGTCGCGGCCATAACCTAAATCAGCCATAAAATCGTCAACAGGAAACCCTTCACCGTTGGTTATTAAATCACCAGAAATATCTCTTAAACCGCTACCAAGTACTGCAGGTTGGCCTGTTGCAGGGTTTATAACTACAACCCCCTCGCCTACACTATTAAAGGCACCTTGCTGAGCATCTACATATTTTGTACGTTTTGACCATTTTGCACCAAATTCAATTGAGCGTACATAGCTTGTGTCAAGCACGTAATCAAAATCGACAAAGAGCGATTTTTGTTCATCTTCGACTTCGTTGAGGGTTCTGCCCATGTACGATAAATGCTGCGCTTTTAGCTCATCCGGATTAAATCCCGTGGTGCTGTAGTTATCCCATAGATTTGTTGGGTCACCAAAAGTGTCGTTTTCGCCGTAATCAATTAAGCCGGTGCCTGTAACTAATTTACACGGACCGCCTGCTGTACAGTCATAACCAACAGGCTCCATATCCTCTGGTGGCACATTTACTAAGCTCCATGCACTAATATTGGCAAAATTTTGCAGTGCAACGTACACTGAGTTTTCTGGTATTTGCTGCGTTTTAGAGTACCCAACGCCAGCTTCCATCGAAAATGAGTCACTAAAACCGTGATTCATATCAAGTGAGTAAACTTGGTTTTTATTTTCAAATTCACCTTCTGACTGCACTAAACCACCGTTACCAAAGCGGTTGATAAATTTAGTAAATGTATTCGTTTTTAAATCAATGGTACGCCAGCTAGCTTCAGGATCAGTAAATTTAGCTGTCACGCCAGAAAGGCCTGGGTCTTCACCTTCAACTAAGTTTTTAGTTTCCATTGAGCGCGTATTAATACCATGCATTGAGTTATTAACATCTTGTTTAGCAAGGTTTGCGTTAAAGTTAAACTCTGTGTTTTCACTTGCTCGCCACTGCAAACCTAAGTTAATACTGGTGCGGTCATTTTGACTATCAAAAAGCTGATAATTAACTAAACGAGGTGTAATACCTACCGCATTTTCAACAACGTTGCCATTTGTATCTGTTGCTAAAGGCGACTGAACTGCTGTCCACTCTGTAGCAGAGTATTGGTCTTTTCGGTATTCGTTAGTCTCTTTAACTGCAGTAAAAACCACGCCAAAGGTATCGTCAAAAAGCTTTTTCGACATCGTACCCGATATTTTATAATTTTCTTTATCAGATAAATCGTTGTACCTACCTTCTAAAGTCATAGTGGAAATTTCATAATTTAAATCAAGCGGCTTTGTAGTCGAAAGATTGATATTTGCGCCTAGCGAACCCTCTTCATGATCTGCACTCGGTGTTTTTACCACTTCAATTTTAGATAAAATATCGGATGAATACTGCGATAAGTCTACGCCTTGGCTAAAACCTGTAGAACCTAATTGCACACCATTCATGCTAATATTGTTTTGTTGTGAGTTAGCACCACGCACAGATATTCGTGCACCTTCACCATCAACGGATTGTACTGATACACCAGTTACACGCGAAAGCGCATCAGCAATATTTTGATCGGTAGACTTACCTATATCTTCCGCGTTAATCGAATCAACAACGTTTTCAGCAAAACGCTTATCATTAATAGATTTTTTAAGACTGGCGGCTAACCCGCTGACTTCAATTATTTCAATATCGGCTTCTACTTTCGGTTTTTCTTGTGTGCTTTCGTCTTGCTTGGCGTAAACCAATTGTGTTGCAAGTACTGCAGCTGTAATCGCGCTCAACTTGAACGCTTTGTTGATGATTGTCATGTGTGTTCCCTTTCTAAGGTATTATTATGTTGTCAGGTTAATCTTTTGTAAACAATAATATAATAACCAAACAATTGTCAACTGTATTTTGTTAACAATATTTATTTGATTATAAAAAACCAACTTAATGCGTAAGCATTAAATTGCTCTTAAGTAACAGTGTTAAAGTAAATATTTACACAGAGTTTATCGTCAATAGTTCTAGCCTAATC
>NZ_WTKW01000381.1:0-3715 GCF_011378745.1 Pseudoalteromonas sp. Z1A6 | reverse complement strand
TATAAATACTGAGCGTTATTGCTCCTTTAATTTTTACAGTGTACATTTTTGCTAGGTAATTAAATTTAATAAATTTTTTGGCTGATGGTTATGTATTTCAATGTATAATAAATTTAAAGGGAGAAATACATGCACATTGGAATAATTGAAGATCATCAATTAGTACGCGACAGTTTTAAAAAACTACTAGAGCTACAAGCAGACTGGGAAGTAATAATAGAAGCCTGTAATGTTAGCCAAGCAAAACTGGCTGTTGAGCTTGAACAACCCGATATATTTATTGTTGATATATCACTTAATGAATCAGAAACCGGCCTTACATTTTTAACCTACCTTAACGAAAATTTCCCTGAAATTAAAACTATTGTTGCCTCTATGCACGATTACGAACCTTATGTAAGTAATGCTCTACGACTAGGCGCGCTTGGTTATGTGTCTAAGCGTTCTGCGTCGGAGGAGTTAATTGATGCCGTTAAATCGGTTGCATTAGGTAAACGCTACATAAGTGAAGACGTAAATTTTGCTTTAAATACACCAAACTCAGCATTAACTATTTTAACTAACCGCGAGCTTGAAGCTTTACCGCTGTTAGCAAAGGGCTTTAATGCAAAGCAAATAGCGCAAAAATTAGAAATAATGCCTAAAACAGCGCATGTACATAAGGCCAATATTTACAGCAAGCTTAATGTTACAACCTCGTTTGAGCTGTTAAAAATAGCTATTGATGCGGGAGTAATAAAGTTAGATGAACTTACCTAGTACACTGCCCGCCTTTAACTTTACTATTACGGCTACCGTTAAAGAAATTACAAAGCAGCTTTTGGTTGGTGTAATTTATTTTATTGCCTGCATTGCTGCTTTTTGGGTAGGATCTAATTTAGAAACAGTGCCCGAAAGTAGTGCTATATTTATTCCTGCAGGGATAAAAATTGCTTTTTATTTACTTTCGCCAACTCGGTATTGGATTACTTTGTGGGTATCGTCTCGTGCTTTGGCTGCTCACTTAGGGTATACAATGACCGGCGCTTGGGAGTTTAATTTACTGCATGGTTTTTGGCAGGAGCTTTGCTTTTTTGCCCTTGTGTATGCATTTAAACGTAGCCGCTGGCCGCCGAGCATTAATAATAGTTTAGGTATACTTTCGTTGATTTTATTGTGTGTTGCGAGCACTTCAATAAAGTGGTTTTTGTTTTCTAGTGCGTTTGAATTTACAAACATATTGGTTGCTAAAGAGCTATTACAGTATCAGTTAAATATGTGCCTTGGCGATATAACTGGCTCGTTGTTAATTGCGCCGTTTATTATGCTTTTTCATTCTTTAAACCTTCCGTTAAAGCGCCCAGTTTTACTTAAAATAACTAATTTAACGGTTACGTTGGCTACCGTTTTACTTGTTATGATGCTTGTATACCTGATACGCCCTGATACCTATCCATTGCTTCGCCTTGCATCGTTATTACCTATTATTTGGTTTTCGTATCGCTTTGGCGTATTAGGCGCGGTGACTAGCGCTACACTTATTAATGCACTAATAATAGTTGAAGCAATAATTACCCATGAGCCTAGCAATACCTATATTAGCCAGTTGTTTATTTTAGCTAATGCTATTACCAGTATGGTGTTAGGCGCGGCTATTACAGAGCTTAAACGTAAAAATACTGAATTAAAAAAGATTAACCACGCGCTTAAAAAGCAGCTTGAGCAAAACACGCTTCTTGGGGCTAAAATGGTGAGCGTGCAAGAAAACGAGCGAAAACATCTGTCACAAGAGTTACACGACGAACTTGGGCAAAACTTAACAGCTTTAAAAACCGATTTGGCTATTTTGTCGCACCTTAGTGATGAAAAAACGCAATCGTTTGTGGCCACGTTAAAAAGCAATGCAAACTCTATGTACGATTCTGTTTATCAATTAATGCATTACCTTCGTCCTCGTGAACTAGACGAATTAGGGCTACAAAATGCGATGACCCAAGGGCGATTAAAAAGCTTACTTACCAAAGCAAATATTAGCTACGAGGTTAATTTTAATGTAGATAATGCGCTGACTAAAGAACATGAAATTGCCGTCTACCGAATTTGCCAAGAAGCCGTAACCAATTGTATTAAGCACAGTAATGCTGGCAATCTTATTATAAATATTAAAACAGACAGTCAGTTTATAAAATTAGAAATTAGTGATAACGGAAGCAAAGTAAAACCGACCGAAAATTCAGGTCACTATGGTTTGGCATTTATGGAAGAGCGCGCTATTGCGCTAGGGGGTAGCTTTAAGGTTACTGATCAAGGCGGCTTTACCATTAAAGTAAAACTGCCTATAAGTGTTGGGCGTTAAACGCTTTAACAAATTGATACTTGCTTAGTGTAAAACTTTTGCCTTGGTTGATCATCAAATGCGTCATCGGGGTTTACCTGTATTTCTACTTGGTTACCCACCAGCTGCAGCAATAACCCGGTAGCTATTTGGCAATTGCCTAAGGTTGATTTTACAACCACCTTTTTGCCTATAGCGTCTTGTAGCCTTGGCTTTGGTAAATTAGGGTTAGTAACAGGTCTTAACCCTTCTGCTTTTACAAATAAATTTATGCAATAAAGTTTAGCTGCGGCAACTCTTTGTTCGTTCATTTTAGCTATATCAACATTATTCAAAAAATGAATAATGGCTTGGTTAGCACGGCTAAAGTCACTTGTAACATCGTCTAGCTCTCGCCCAGCTGCCCACTTTCGGGTAACTAAATACTTGCCAGCTTCCACTCTTGCTAAGGTAATTGACGCTCCAGTCATTTTACTAAACCATTCAATACAATAACTTGCTGTATTAATGTTGTGAAGTAATACGCTCATGCTGCCAAATTCTTTTGTACTTTCATCCAATAAAGTCATATTTGTATCTCAACGTCCTAGTTGTAAAGAGTTTATTAGTAATTATGAAAGTAAAAAATCATCCATATTCCTAATCAATCTAGGAAAATGGCTTAGTAAATAACATGTGCTATTTATAAAACACCATTTACGAGCTTAAACCCATTATTAATGGTTAAAATGTTAAGCAGTGGTTTAAATTTATCGTACGGTTGATTATGATTAGTTAAGTACTATATCTCTATTTTCGCTTTATTATTTTGAAAGGATCGCCATGTCTAGCTATAACGAATCTCCAGAGCAAATTGAACAAGCCACGCAAGGCTATGTAATGCAGCAAACAATGTTGCGTATTAAAGATCCAAAGCCGTCTTTAGAATTTTATCAAAATGTATTAGGTATGAAGTTGTTAGGTAAGTATGACTTTCCTGGTATGAAGTTTACGCTTTACTTTTTAGGCTACGAACAAGAGCTGCCAGAAGGCGATGATAAAGAAAAAGCTGAATGGGTGTTTCGCCGCCCTGCGTTAATTGAGTTAACCCATAACTGGGGGACTGAAAACGACGACAGCTTTGAGGGCTACCACAGTGGCAATCAAGAACCTAAAGGCTTTGGCCATATTGGTATTAGCGTGCCCGACGTTTACAAAGCAAGTGAGCGCTTTGCAAAATACGATGTAGAGTTTGTTAAAAAGCCAGATGATGGCTCAATGAAAGGTCTCGCGTTTATTAAAGACCCTGACGGCTACTGGATTGAAATACTCTCTGCTGAGGGAATTACCGAGATTATACTTTCTCAGTAACTACTGATTTGTTTATATTAAAAACCAGCTTTTTTGCTGGTTTTTTTATTT
>NZ_WTKW01000380.1:0-3719 GCF_011378745.1 Pseudoalteromonas sp. Z1A6 | reverse complement strand
TTAATAATATAAACATATGATGTTTATATTGGCAACAAATAAATTTTAATTTGGCTAATATTTACACTTTATTAGAATGGGCTTTAGGGTTTTTATTGCTTTAACCACGTTCTCACGTAATCAATTTCCATTGATGTTGGAAAACCTTGTGCAGACTGATTATCTGAAGGATAAAATTGATTACATTTCCATTGTGTATGCGGTGCGCGTAAGCCCTGCGATAATGTTAAGTTCATATCGCGGTGCCAGTACAAATTCTTTTTATAGCCAACCTGAACGTTATCTACATACCATGTAATGTCGTCTTTGGTTACATTAACCCCATAAGTATGAAAGTCTTCACTGGGATCAAATGGTAAGTGATAGCCATTATGGTTTGTTTCTGGCGAGCTACCAGGTCGCATCCACTTGGGTGCGCCATCTTTTATAACAATATTATGTAGGTCGTGGTCCGACTCCTGAAGCGTCTGTTTTTGAGTTAACTCAACTACATCTATTTCACTATATTGCACATCGCCTTCATTCGTTAAAGTACGATCTATTTTGCTGTACATCCAAAATGCAGGTGATACTCCCGGAAATTTATCCGCACCCTTTATACGTGCCTCATAATATCCGTAACTCCCTGTTGCTCTAGATTTAGCAACTCCCGAAGTGTAAAACAATCTATAATTAGGCACTTTTGTTTTATTACAGCCATCCCAAAACGTTCTTAAATGCGTTTCTCGTTTAGTGGTTAGTTTTAATATGCCTTCAGAAACACTGGCATTTTCATCTTTCCAAGACCAAACACCGTAGTTTTCTGTTTGAAAATTCCATTTTTCAGCATCTTTAATATCAAACTCATCTGAGCGTTCAGTTTGTAAAACCCAATTTTCGCCTGGTTGCGCAATATGAGGCATCGGCTGAGCATTAACCCCTGCACTACCAAGGATTAAGCTCAACGATATTGCTATTAGTTTAACCTTATTATTTGCTTTCATTTGCTATCCACAACTTAATGTATCGTGTTAATTGAAAAGCGAGCACATAGGGATGTACTCGCTAAAAAACTATTTATTGAGCTGTAACTTCAACAAGCAAGACACCCTCAGAAGGAATATCAAAGCTGGTATTCATTTTATTGCTCGTCATTAAGTTTTTAACATGAATAGATTTACCATTTTTAAGCGACAGATCAACGGTTGCTGTTGTGTGGCCTAAATTTAAAATATTAACCAGATAACTACCATTGTCTTGCTTAACAGTACGCCATGTTGTGGTTTTAAATGACTCACCATTATCTACGTTTACAACAACATCAGGCGTACTACCCGAAACCTCTGCAAGTGCAGTTTGTTTAATAGCTTCAACATCGGCCCCTTTTGGCATAACAATAAGCTTACCTTTACTGGCAACTAACTTAGCCTTACGCGGATGCCCGTACTCGTCTAAAGACAAGCTTTGCGCTGAGTCTAAAATAACGGTACCGCCTTTGTTTAAATACCCTTGAAGCGCTTTAAACTCTTCATCTGTAACAAAGTTATTGCGATAAACCAGTATTGCATCCCAGTTGCTATTGTCTTGCTTTTCGATTACATCTTTAGTTGCAAAACCAAGCGGGAAGCCTTCAAAAAATAAATTTTCGTAAAGTTTGTAGCCCTTTGTCATATAGTCGTTTGTATTAATTGCTGTTGTTTCAGAGTAAAACAAACGAAGTGGACGACGCTGCTCTCTAAGCTCAACAATTTCCTCAGAAAAACTATTAAGATCAAACATTACTTGGGTAACTTCGTTAGTTACATGTGGCTGCATATTGTTAGAACCCGCAAATGCACCGCCAAGACCTGGGTCAAAAAAGTCCAGATCGCCTTCTAAACGATCCTCTGGTGAACCATCTGGATCACGCGCCCAAAACCAGCCCATATTGGCATCCATACCAAGTAAAGTTGCAAGCCAATAAACACTACGTACATAACTTGTACGTGTGTCTAAATCTCGCCACTGACCCGATGATAAAAAATGAGACTCAGAATTTACATTAATTTTATTAGGCGCAACTGATTCCATAAAGTCATGAAACATAGTAACTATGCCCCAGTTATACGCGTATTTTTCAATCCACTTAGATGACTTACCTGGGCGAATATTTTCACTACCAAACGACTTAGCATCGTGCCCTACCATGGTTGTTAACTCAGCTAATGCTTCGGTATCAATACCGCCAGAGCGTGAATCGTCCATAAACATGCGTGGCATAATTTTTATATGGGTATCGGCGTCTTCATTTACAGAATGTAGTTCGTTTTGAACGTAAGTAAACCAGTCAGTGCTTCTGTCCATATTGTAACGCGTCCAGTCGTACCACTTAGGCTCGCCTTTAATCGCAGGATCAATCGGTATCTCAATAGCTACATCTGCAAACTGGCTAAAATGCGTTCCCCAGTTTTCATTTAGCTCGTTAATATCACCTTGGTATTTTTTATCTAACCAACTTCTAAACTTATTTAGTGTGTACGAAGAGATGCTGGTCATTTCTTCATATTTTTGTGTCCAGTGGCCTTTTTCGGCGTACCAATGCGGTTCGTTAGCTAACACAAACCCAACTTCAGTTACTTTTTTGCCTTTAGTAAGCTCACCCGTTTTACGAATTATTTTACCCCAAAGATCTCGCGCTAATGGGTTATCAATATCGAATCCTGTAAATAACGAACGGCCTTTTCTAACTTCTGGCTCTTGCTCTTCAACCCACTTTGGAATACCCATTAACCAGTAAACTAAAAAACCAATGTTGGTATCAGGGATGCGCGTTAACTCTTTCATTAACTCTTCGTCAAAAGTGCCATCTTCACGCACTAAAAATGAATTAATGGCACGGTCGTGATCTACCGGGTATAAGTCTTCACCGCCATGATAGAGCGCGCCTAAATGATCGTTATAAACATCTTTATTTGTAAGTGGCTGACCAACACTCTTTGAAAAATAGTCATATAAAAAAATAGGCTTGCCATTACTAACAAACATATTGTCTTGTGCTTTAGTATTTTGCCAATCGACCTTATTTACAGGGCGGCGTTTAATTTCGCCTGCAAGCTCTTTAGACAAGTCATCAATACCTTTATCTAAAATTTGAATTACTTTTTCGCGTTCAAAATTTGGTAACTCTTTTGCTAACCTTTCCTTGTCCGCAGCATAGTGGCGCTCGTAACCAAAAAGCTTTACAACCGCGTCGTAATTATTTTCATCCCAGTTAGCAAATTTTAAAAACTGCTCTGCAAACCAAACTACGCTTTCTTCACGAGTCACATCAATCTGTTTTGTTTGAGCTTGTTCCATCAGCTTTTTAAGTTTACTGATTTTTAAAAGAGCAGATTGCTCGTAACTATTTTGAGAAGCGCTTAGTGTTTCTGTGCTATCAACTTTAGCTACGCTTTCTTGCTGCGAGCATGCTGTTGTAAGTAGAAATAAGGGGGCTAGTGTGAAGCCTAATAGATGTTGTCTCATATTTTCTCCCGTTGAGGTCGTTATGTGTTAACAGGTTTTTGCACTGCTGTTATTATTTAATATCGACAACATACATCATATGTTTATATTTGTAATTCCTTTTCTTTCTGGAAAGTGAAGTATTTCATGATGGCACCACATACTTATCTAACTTAAATGTGAATGCTTTTTAGTCTTTATGATGGCGATCCTAATTGATAAAAACTATAAGGATTTAAAAATGAAAGTATTGAAGG
>NZ_WTKW01000038.1:0-18784 GCF_011378745.1 Pseudoalteromonas sp. Z1A6 | reverse complement strand
TTAGTGATTGCTGCAGTTAGTGTAGTTTTACCGTGGTCAACGTGGCCAATTGTACCAACGTTTACGTGCGGTTTTACGCGTTCAAACTTTTCTTTTGCCATGACGGAACCTATCAGTTTTGTGTATCTAAATTACATATGAAAATAATCCACCATAGGTAGATTAAGTTAATTTTTTCAAATAGTATTTTCTGACAGATAAAGGAAGTAATCAAGGAGATTCTTATGACTGGTGCTGATAGGCAGAGTCGAACTGCCGACCTCACCCTTACCAAGGGTGCGCTCTACCAACTGAGCTATATCAGCAACACAAGAACTGGAGCGGGCAGCGGGAATCGAACCCGCATCATCAGCTTGGAAGGCTGAGGTAATAGCCATTATACGATGCCCGCATAAAAATCTGTTCTTAAACTACCTCTAACCGTCAAGAATAAAGTGGTGGAGGGAGCTGGATTCGAACCAGCGAAGGCTGAGCCGTCAGATTTACAGTCTGATCCCTTTGGCCGCTCGGGAACCCCTCCACGATAATTCTCTACTAATTCACTTCCGGTAAAAGGAAAGTGGTGCCGACTAACCGAGTCGAACGGTTGACCTACTGATTACAAGTCAGTTGCTCTACCAGCTGAGCTAAGTCGGCACTGCTTTAGTACGGGGCGAGATATTAGAGTAAGGTTTATTGGGATGCAACAATAAAATTAAAAAAAGTGTAAATTTTTAGTTTAAATGCTCAATATTCACGCGAAAACACGTTTTTTTCACTTTTTTATACTATTTTGCTTAGTTCGCGCCAATAATTTAGTCCCTTCATTACAAGCAATGAATCAAAAATACTTCCTGCAAATTGCTGCTGTAATAGTGAGCCATAGCCACCAGCAAAAATAATTTGTGTTGCTTGTTCTGTTTTTTGAGCCGTTAAATGCAGCTTAGCTTGCTCAATTGCCCCGATGGTTGCCACTAATGCACCATTTTTTAAACCATTTGGCGTGTTTTTACCCAATTCATTAGTAAATGGTGTTTTACCGTCATCAAAAACACGTTGGGTGTTTTGCGTAAGCGACGAGGTCATTAAATCAAGCCCGGGTAAAATCCAGCCACCTAAATGTAGCCCTTCACTATTGAGCACATCAATTGTGGTGGCGGTGCCTGCATCAACAACAATACATGCTTTATGTGGGTATAACTTAAAGCCTGCAATAAGCGCCAACCACCTATCTATACCTAAGTTACCCACATGCTCGTATGCGCAGATTAATCCTCCAAGCGTTTTGGTTACCTTAGCTTCAAAGCAAATGATATTATTGCTAGCCGCTTGCGCGAAAATATCGCTCAGTAAATCACTGCGCCCTACGCATGCATAAATCACTTCGGTTATTTGCACCCAAGGTAGGTTATTTATATCTGCTGGTTGTGCTTGCTCGTTATGCCACAGCACAGCTTTTAGTGATGTATTTCCTACATCGATCAGTAATCTCATACTTGCGCCTTTCGAAGAGAGACTTCCCCGCCGTAATAACTTTTTACTTCACCGTCTTGGCGAATTCGTATTCCACCTTGTGGGTCAATGCCTTCACATATTCCACGCCAGCTTCTGTGCCCAGTATTTAGCTCAACGTAATCGCCAGCAAACGCATTGAGTGAATTCCATTGCTCATACATATTTTGCAAACCAGTTTGACTATACTGCACTAAACGCTGCTCTAAATGATAAGTAAGTGACGCCACCAGCTGGTTTTTATCAAGCTTTTGAGTATGTTGATTTAAGTCGGTCCACGCTTGGTCTATATGTTGGCTAAAACTCTCAGGCATTTGTAAATTAATACCTATACCAATCACTAACTGACAAGGTCCTTGCGGCTGTCCGTCGAGTTCAACCAATACACCTGCAAGTTTTTGTTTATTTATATAAATATCGTTAGGCCATTTAAGCTCTACGTCAATTTGGTATAACGCTTTAATTGCATCATAAACAGCAAGGCCTACCGCAATTGATACACCCATTGCAGCTTGAAGCCCGTCATCTAAACGCCAAAAGTAACTGTAATACAAATTAGCGCCAAATGGGGATTGCCAAACACGGCCGCGTCGGCCGCGCCCTGCTTGCTGCATTTCAGCAACAATAACAGTGCCAGACTCAACCGCTGTTTTAGCCTGTATACGGCGCATAAGCTCGCTGTTGGTCGAATCAATAATAGGGTGCACTTCTACATCGGCAGTATTAGCACCTAGCGCTTTGTAGTGCTGATCAATTTGCGTTTTATTTAAAAGGCCCACTTGGTTATTTAAGCAATAGCCTTTGCCGGTTACTTTAAAAATATCCAAGCCCATTTCTTGTAACGTTTTAATATGTTTACTAACCGCAGCTCGACTAATTCCAAGCTCTTCACCTAAAGCTTGCCCAGATACAAAGCCACCTTGGTTGAGTGCATTTAAAATAGCGAGTTTGTTTCCATCAGGTGCTTTCATTATATTGGCTCCACACTAATATGACATTCGCTAGTTTGATTAATTAAACGTACTTCGTGCTCAAGCATAATGTTGTAGCGCGTATAAACAACTTGCTGAATATGTTTAATCATTTTTATTAGGTCACTACCTTCACTATTTCCGTGATTAACAAGCACTAGCGCTTGTTGTTCATGCACTTCTACACCTGCCTCGCGGTATCCTTTTAAACCACTTCGATCGATTAACCAACCAGCCGCTACCTTGTGATGGCTGTCCCCATATTCGTAATGGGGTAAATCTGCAAATTGTTTTAATAGCTCAGCTAACTGGGGGTTAGTTATTATTGGGTTTTTAAAAAAACTGCCCGCATTTGGCAATGTATATGGGTTTGGTAATTTACTATTACGCGTTTTTATAACCTGCTCAAACACTGCTTGCGGTGTAATAACATCTAGCTGCTGCAAAGGGCCATAACTTAAAACTGGTTGCCACTTTTTTGGAAGCGCTAAATGCACTTGCGTGATCACCGCTTTATTTTTAAGGTCATGTTTAAATATTGAGTCTCTGTAGGCAAATTCACATTGCGTATTATTTAGCGAGTGCATAGTTTTAGTGGTTATATCAAAGTATTCTACCGACTCTATAAATTTAGCTATCTCAACGCCATAAGCACCAATATTTTGCACCGGCGATGCGCCAACCGTACCCGGTATAAGAGCTAGATTTTCAAGCCCGGGTATATTTTTCTCTAATAAATAACTGACTAGTTGATGCCAGTTTTCGCCTGCAGCAATACTTATTAGTGTGTCGCTCTCACGCTCGGTGATTTTAATACCTTTTAAGGCTATTTTTATAACCGTACCCATGTAGTCATTTAAAAATACGGTATTACTGCCCTCGCCTAGCAAACAAAACGGTGCACTAAAACTTTGCGTTTTAAGTTGCTCAAGCTGAGTAATTTCAACAAAATTTTGGCATTGGCTGTTTAATGCGAATGTATGTAAGGAGTGTAATGAATGCGCCACAAAGCTCTCTAAAAATACCGGTAACTAATCGCAATAGTTTACCTCATCGTCGCAAATGTGGCACTAGATTGTAAAAATCACTCAACCCACCGTGCCAATCGTGATATAAAACCATCACTTTTTTATTTGTGTTCAGAGTAATGATGAAAATTAAACCTCTTTTTTTAAGCCTCGCTATGGCGGGTATGTGTTCGCAAGCAATGGCTAATGCGATTGACCAAAACTCGTATGCTAACCTTGATGATGTTGTTACTACTCACTTAAACCTTGATTTAGATGTCGACTTTGCCGACAAGCAGTTAGAAGGTTTTGTTGAGCATACTCTTCAGTGGAACAACAGCAAAAGCAGAACGCTTGTACTTGATACCCGCGACTTAGACATTGATAAAGTAATGTACAAAGATCAAAGCGGTAACTGGAAAAAAGCAACTTTTGATTTAGCTAAGCGTGATGACGTTAAAGGTTCAAAGCTTACTATTAAGTTTAAAAACCAAGCTGAAGTAGTGCGTATTTACTATAACAGCCGCCCAGAGGCATCAGGCCTGCAATGGTTAACACCAGAGCAAACGGCAAGTAAAACGCATCCATTTATGTACAGCCAATCGCAAGCAATTCATGCACGTAGTTGGATCCCAGTGCAAGATACACCTGCAATGCGTGTAACTTACTCTGCACGAATTCATACACCAAAAGATATACGCGCTGTAATGAGTGCCGATAACAAAGATGCGCTTTATAAAGATGGCGACTACATTTTTGATATGCCGCAAGCAATTTCACCTTACCTAATTGCTATTGGCGCAGGTAACTTAGAATTTAAAGCAATGTCGCACCAAACGGGCATATTTGCTGAGCCGACAATTTTAGATGCCTCAGTTGCTGAATTTGACGACACCCAAGCCATGATCGACAAAACAAACGCCATGTACGGCGAATATGCATGGGGTCGCTACGACTTATTAATGCTACCGCCAAGTTTTCCGTTTGGTGGCATGGAAAACCCACGCTTATCATTTATAACTCCAACGGTTGTTGCCGGTGATAAAAGCTTAGTTAACCTTATTGCCCATGAGCTTGCTCATTCTTGGTCAGGTAACTTAGTAACTAACGCAACGTGGGAAGATTTATGGTTAAACGAAGGTTTTACCTCGTACGTTGAAAACCGCATTATGGAAGAAGTATTTGGCCGTGACCGTGCGGTTATGGAACAAGCACTTGATTCTGCATCACTACGTGCGCAACTTAAAACAATTGACGCGCCAGACACTCGCCTTAATTTAAAACTTAACGGACGCGATCCAGACGATGCATTTAGCTCAGTGCCTTACACTAAAGGTCAACTATTCTTAATTTACTTAGAAAACAAATACGGTCGCGATAAATTTGACCCATTTGTGAAAGCGTACTTTAAAGAGTTTTCGTTTAAATCACTGACTACTGCACAATTTGTTACTTACTTAAAAGCTAACTTAATTGAAAAGTATCCTGGTGTTGTAAGCATGGATAAAGTAAACGAGTGGATTTTTGAACCTGGCTTACCAAGTGATGCACCAAACCCTACTTCTGATGCATTTGATAAAGTAGATACTGCAACAGCAGCATGGTTGAAAGGCGACACAACAGCAGCTCAACTACCAACGGCTGATTGGTCTGTACATGAGTGGCTACACTTTTTAAATAACTTACCACGCGATTTAAGCATAGAGAAAATGAGCGAGCTTGATAGTGAATTTAACCTAACGCAATCAACTAACGCTGAACGTGCGTTTGCTTGGTTTATGCTAGCAGTAGGTAATGGTTATCAACCAATTTATCCTGCGCTTAATAAGCACTTATCAGGTATTGGCCGTCGTAAGTTAATTGTGCCGTTATATAAATCACTTATCACTAACGGTAAAAAAGACTGGGCACAAAGCGTGTACTTAAAAGCACGCCCTGGGTATCACCCTCTTGCGCAAGGTACTATTGACGCATTATTTGAATAAATAGCGTTAACTAGAAACTAAAAAGGGCCAAATTTGGCCCTTTTGTTTTTCTGTTATTTTACTTTGTTACTTTTTCTAAAAAAGCTTTACGCTCTGCAGTTGTGGCTTGTTGCCACCAAAAATCAAGCATTTGCGGCGCACTTGGCATTCCTTTACCTGTAATTGGTGCTATCGGCTTTATCGGCTGACTAGGACGTGAAGGTCCTGCAGGCAATGTATTTTGCATTACCGGTTTATTGCTTGCTAGTTGCGTGTTAGAAATAACACTTAAAGGCTTAGCAACAGCGCTACTTTTTGCTTTTAAACTAACTTGTGGTGCTTCTGCAAATACTTTTGCAGATACTGCATTTTCAGCACGATTAAACACTAAGGTATAATCTTTACCTGCTTCAACAGTTACACTTACCCAAAATGGTTCCGACTCCACAACTTCGTGCGTGTCATAATCATCTTCATATAAATCGGTGTACTTTAGCCTAAGCTGATAAGTTCCGGGAGCAAGCTCTACATCATCAATACGACTAAACAAAGAGCTTTCTAGCATTTTATCGCCCACTTGCAGTGGTACAAATTCTTCTGGAAAGTGAATATTCTCAGCATTAGCCGAAAAACTAAGTAGTAATGCAACTGCACTACTTATTAAAATTGGTTTAAGCATATTAACTCCTTTATTTGATTTCAGTTTGACACTGCTTTGAAAGTTTGTCATTAGTGAGCTTAAAATTCACAACACTTAATTAGGAACACACTATGAGCCAAGAAACTATTTTTACCAAAATCATTAATCGTGAAATCCCGGCAGATATTATTTACGAAGATGAAAACACTCTCGCATTTAAAGATATAAACCCACAAGCGCCATTTCATGTGTTAATTATCCCAAAAAAAGCAATTGCTACTATAAATGATATAAATCCTGAAAACTCACATTTAGTAGGCAACTTATACGTAGTTGCAGCTAAATTAGCTAAGCAACATAATTTTGCTGAGGACGGATACCGCGTAGTTATGAACTGTAACGAACATGGTGGGCAAACTGTTTATCACATACATTTACACATGCTTGGCGGTAAAGAAATGGGCTGGCCACCTTATCAAAATGTAAAAAAAGTAAAATAATTAAAAGTTTTTATTAAATTGTTCCACTCAATTAATTAGTTACAAATGTTATGATTTTTCATAGTTATAAAGAATAAATAGTTACTTATTTGCAACATTTTGTGTTTAAATAATCGTAATATCGTATTTGTTATTGAGTACATCAGCGATTTTCTAATACAAAAGGTGTGGAAGTCGTGGTAAACTTAGTCAGTCAGCTTTATAAAAGAGTATAAAAAACATGAGCAGTTCAGCCTTTTTGTTATTAGATCAAGAGCCAATTAACACTATTGGTATTAACGTTTTAGAACCTTTGTTAAAAACGCAAGGCCTTGACGTAACCACAGGTACTAATATTTTAGACATACCTGAAGGGACTCGACTTTTGTTTATTGAAACATCAAGCAAGGATGCATGGGGAAAACTAAAAGAACAACTAGTAAACCTACGTATTAAATGCGATATCATATTATTTAATTTAGACGAAAACCCTGAGCTTGCTAATCGTGCATTGTTAAGCGGTATTCGTGGCGTATTTTACACAACAGATAACGCCGATGTATTAATGAAAGGTATTCGCTTACTACTTGAAGATCAACTTTGGTACCGTCGCGATATTATGTGTAATGCATTAAATCGTATGCTGCAATTTAATAAAGATGCGCTGCATAAACTAACCGAAGGTGATATTGAGCCTGTTAAACTTACTAAGCGAGAAAAAGCAATAATCTCACTAATGAGTAAAGGTTCCAAAAATAAAGAGATCGCAGAAGATTTAAGTATTAGTCCACATACTGTTAAAACACATTTATACAGCGCATTTAGAAAAACCAAATGTCGTAACCGTATTGAACTTCTATCGTGGGCACAACAAAATATCCCTGATGAAATTCGTTAATCAAATATTTAGTTTAAATTTAAAAGCAGACACTTAGGTGTCTGTTTTTGTATGTGTTACACACTTATTTAATACCAATTTGCTTGCCTAAGTGATCTGTTTTGATAATTGGTATAAGTGTATACTTTTGATAATCTTAGTTTAATAGCTACTTTGCTGGAATATTAATGCTCGACTCCTTCACTCTTTATTTTGCCAGCATCGCCATCATGGTCGTAATGACCTTACTTAACTTTTTGACATGGCGAACAAACAAACAAATATCGGGCACGCTGCTATACATTTTTTATCCCATATTGCTATTAGGCTCTGTTATTGGCTTTACTCTTGTTGGTGATACACATAATTTAGTAATTATTAGCGCTGCCAGTAGCATGATGTTTGCCGCATCAATAGTGCACTGCCTTTCACTTAGTCAATTTTTAAATTATCGCGGTATTGGTTTTAAATTACTCTGCTCAGTGACCGCTTTTTGCACTGTAATGCTTGGCTATTACACCTTTTTTGACCCATCTTTACACGAAAGAGTGATTGCATCCGATATACAACACATAGCAGAAGCCGGTTTTTTACTGTTTATATTTATTAAGTGTGCACGCAAACCCTATCCTAATGGCAGTATTGTATACATAACCATTTTAACGCTTGTTGCTTTAAGCTTTATTGGCCGCTCGTTATTTATGGATAACATTGAACAAAAAAATCTTTTAGTAAACGGCTGGTTTAGCTCTTTGCTATTTTTAAATGGCGTGATTGCACCCATGTTTTATGCTGCAGGTATGGCGTTATTATGTAATGAGCGCAGAGAGCAGCACCTCAATAAATTAGCCGATAAAGCACAAAAAGATTTAGAAATACGCGGGCTCTTTTTATCAACTATAAGCCACGAAATTCGCACGCCGCTAAACGGTATTTTAGGCAGCGCCCAACTTGTTATGAACCAAACAAGTGATACCCGCAATAAAGCCTATTGCGAAGCGATTATAAATTCTGCCGAATCACTTAACTTATTGGTAGATAAGGTCCTTGATTACGCGAGCCTAGATCAAAGTGACGAAGCGCTTTACGAAGAAGATGTAGAGTTTAAAACATGGCTTAATAATTTATGTTTATTACTAAGCCCTCTCGCCGAGCAAAAGCAACTCAAGTTTGAACTAATATGTAATATTCCTGAGCAAGCCTGTTATTACTGCGACCAGCAAAAACTTAGGCAAATAATTATTAATTTAGTGGGTAATGCCATTAAGTTTACAGACCACGGAACCGTTAAAATTCAGGTTGATTTAGTATTAGAAAAACAACTTGAGCACACTATAAAAATTAGTGTCAAAGATTCAGGGCCAGGTATAGAAAATGATGAGATAGCCTACTTAACAGAACCTTATGTACAAAGTAGTGCAGGAAAAGAGAAAGGCGGAACCGGCCTTGGTTTAGCTATTACCAGTCGCCTGCTTGAAAAGCTCAGTAGCCGACTCGAAATAGCCAGCCAGCTTGGTACTGGTAGTGTATTTAGCTTTACCGTTACTTTTACTTTAGGTGAATTAAGCCTTGTAGAGCAGCGCCATCAAACTAAAGATTACTTAACAGGTCTTAATGTACTACTGGTTGAAGATTTAGATTTAAATCAAAAAATTGCTATAGAATTTATGGCCGACGATGAACACAAAATTAAGCTCGCAAAAGATGGGAAAAGCGCCATAGAGCTCATGCAAGCTCACCACTTCGATGTTGTTTTGCTTGATATGAATCTACCTGATTTAACAGGCCAAGAAGTACTTAAACGTCTAAAACGCATTGATCATAAAAATCAACGAACTCCAGTACTCGCATTTACTGCAAGCCTTAGCCCAGACGAAGTAAAAGAGTATTTAGAATTAGGAATAAAAGACATTGTAGGCAAGCCTATTAAGCACGAAAAGCTTCGCCAAGCACTTAGCGACTCTCAATCTAATCAAACTGCGAGTATTGCAGTAGAGCTTATTGATACGTTGTATGACAAAACAGCGGCCGAAACACTCACCAGCTCGTTTAGTGAAGATGAAGTATCGTCGATTTATAATGAGTTTGTGCTTTCGGCGCGTAACAAGCTAATTCGCTGTCAAAAGCTTATTGATCAACAACCAGAGCAATGCATTAAGCTTTTACATCGCCAAGCAAGTACCGCTCTGCAACTTGGTTTTAATCGCTATGGTATTGAGCTGAAAAAAATAGAACGTCGTTTACTCGATAAAAAGCCACACAACGATATGCTTGATGAAGCGTTAGATCTGTGGCAACGCAGCTTAGAGCAATATTTAAAGTTTGTGCGTGGGCAGTTAGAGTAATAGTGAATTAGCTTTAAAAATAGCTAATTATTAGCCTCTTCCATATTTATCATCAAATCGCTCTATATCGCTTTCATCAAGTACAGCACCGGTTTGCACTTCAATGACAATTAACGGCTCTTTTTGATTATTAGCCAAGCTATGAATTTGCTTTGCGGCGATATAACACGATTGGTCGTGCGTTAGCGTATGCGCTTGCTCATTAATACACACATCTGCAATACCCGAAACCACAACCCAATGTTCAGCACGATGCTGATGGCGCTGCGTCGAAAGCTTAGCACCGCTATTAACAGTAATTTTTTTAACTTTAAAGCCAGTGCCTTCAACCAAAGTACGGTAATTCCCCCATGGGCGAAAAACCACTTGATGATGGTTAAGTTTATCGGCCTGTGTTGTAGCAATTTGCTTAAGCAACAAAGGCAAAGAATCTAGCTCATTTTGGTTTGCAATTAACGTGGCATCATGAGTATGAATAATTGCTAAATTGCTTACTCCAAGCGTGGCAATAGTGTGTTCAGTCTCGTTAATAACTAAGTTATTAGTGCTTTTTTGAGCCATATAATTAGCATTTAAGCTATTACCGTTTTCATCTTTTTTTGTAAGCGCATCAAGGGATGAAAAACTACCTACATCACTCCATTTTAAATCAACAGGCATAACAACTACGTTATTACTGCGCTCTAAAATAGCGTAATCAATTGAATCGCTTGGGCAGTGCTCAAGCGCACTATTGCTTGGGCGGGTAAACCCTAAATCTTTAGTAAATTGTGTTGCTGCAGCGACACTCGTTGCTATTTTTGGCGCAAACCGCTCGAGCTCTTTTAAATAGGTCGCTGGGGTAAATAAAAACATGCCGCTATTCCAGCTATAACCACCTTGAGCTAAATAACGGTTCGCTGTATCTAAGTCAGGCTTTTCTTTAAATTGAGCAACATCGTAACAACCCGTTCCAGCAATAGCCGCGCCTTGTTTTATATAGCCATAACCAGTATGCGGTTCTGTAGGAGTAATCGAAAATGTAACTAGCTTTCCTTGCGCAGCAAGTTTTACAGCTTCAGGGAGCTTAGCTGTTAATACATCAAAGTTTTTAATATGATGATCGGCAGGCATCACTAATAGCGGACCGGTAATCCCATTTTGCAGTGCATAGTGGGCGGCTAATGCGATGGCAGGAGCGGTATTTTTACCTTTGGGTTCGAGTAATAATGCAGTAGGAATTGAGCTTGCAGCTTGCTCGGCGGCAATAAATCGGTGCTGCTCATTACACACTAAAATAGCATTATCAAACAACTCATTAGAAACACGCGCCAATGTACTTTGCAGTAATGACGTGTTTTCATTTAGTAGTGGTAAAAATTGTTTAGGCATTGCTTGGCGAGAAAGCGGCCACAAGCGAGAGCCTATGCCACCAGCTAAAATTACAGGAGTGATTAAAGTGTTCATAATGTATATTAGCCGCCAACAAAAATATCTGCGACTATTTTAACACTTTATTGGCTCTGCGCTAAATTAACGTGTCTATATTAATGTAAAAGGGTCTGCATCTAAATAGGCAGGAAACGCTGCTTTAAACTCATCCAGTGGTGCTTTTTCAAGTGTGATAGTAACTAGTTGCTCTGCGTCATCTTGCGCTTTAGTTAACGCATCGCCTTTGAAGTCGTATACTGCGGTACCGCCATTGTGCGCCACACCATTACCGTCGTCACCCACACGATTAACGCCTACTACGTAACACAGGTTTTCCATTGCACGCGCCATAAGTAACGTATCCCAAATATGGCGGCGCACAGCAGGCCAGTTTGCTACGTTTATCATTACATCGTAGTCGTTATTATTACGTTGAAATACCGGAAAGCGCAGGTCGTAACATACCTGCGGTAATAGTTTAAAACCATTGATTTCAAAAACTTTGCGTGCTTGCCCTGCTACAACGTAGTCACCCTCACTGCCTAAGCGAAATAAATGGCGCTTATCGTAATAACTCACCTCTCCATCGGGTTTTACCCAATAAAACCGATTTGCTTTTTTATCGCCTTGTGCAACAAGTACCGAACCCGCAATAAACGCATTATGTTTATGAGCCTGCGCCTTTAACCACGTCAGTACTTTACCGTTTTCGGGCTCTGCACAATCTAAATTAATAGCAAAGCCAGTCGAGAATGTTTCGGGCAATAAAATAAGATCGGGCTGATGCGTAATTGACTCAAGCTGCTTATTAAACATGGCTAAATTAGCATCTTTATCAAGCCAATAAAGCGAGCTTTGCAATGCTGTAATGGTTAAAGTTGACATAATATTTGCGCAGCCTCTATGAGAGTGTTGTCGTTTTTAGCAAAGCATAAACGAATGACTTTGTCGGTTGGTGGATTTTGATAAAAAACACTTAACGGAATAGCCGCAACAGCGGCTTGCTCAACTAACCAGTGGCAAAAATCAACATCGTTTAAATCCGATACATCGCTGTAATCTAACAATAAAAAGTAAGTGCCCTGGCTAGGTAAAATTTTAAAACGGCTGTTACTTAAATGACTCGCTAATAAGTCGCGTTTTTGCTGATAAAACCCACTTAGCTCATCTATATGCTCGCCTTGCTGCTCGAGCATATCGGCAAGCGCATGCTGTGCGGGGGTAAAACTTGAAAACGTAACGTACTGATGAATTTTTCTAAATTCGACAGCTAAATCTGCAGGTGCAATACAGTAACCCATTTTCCAGCCCGTGCTGTGAAACGTTTTACCAAAACTCGATACAACAAAGCTTTTGGCAAATAATTCATCATCGCGTAATACGCTTAAATGCGGTTGTTCATCAAACGTAATGTGCTCATATACCTCATCGCTTATTACATACAAATTGTGAGTACCAACTAACTCTTTAAGCGCTTTTATATCTTGTGGCTGTAATATTTTACCGCTTGGGTTATGAGGCGTATTAATAATAATTGCACGGGTATTTTTAGTAATTGCTTGGCTTACTACTTGCCAATCAATAGTGTAATTTGGCGCACTTAAAGCAATGTGTACTGACTTTCCACCAGCGAGTTCAATTGCCGGTTGGTAAGAGTCATATGCAGGGTCAAATACAATCACTTCATCACTTGGGCGCACAATTGTTTGAATAGCCACAAACAATGCCTCTGTTGCACCTGAGGTAACAGTAACTTGATCAGCTGCGTTGATATCAGCTGCATATTTGCGCTTTGCTAAATCAGCAATTTGTTGCTGTAATCGTGGTACACCACTTGAAGGTGAATATTGATTAACGCCCTGCTGCACATAATAATTTAACTGCGTTTTTAAAAGATCAGGAGCATCAAACTCAGGAAAGCCTTGAGAGAGATTAATTGCCGAAAACTCATTAGCCAACCCGCTCATTTGGCTAAATATACTAACGCCTAAATTTGGTAATTTACTTTCAAACACGTGATGCCCTTAATGATGGTTTTGCGCTTAAAGCGATGCTATCATTGCTTAAAACAGAAGTATAGCCGTCTAAAAACAATTAACTTTACGCTCATTAGTGAGGAATGTATGCAAAACAATACCGCTATTTCACAACTTATTGAAGCCGGAAAATGGGTTAGCCAAAAAGGCTGGGTACCCGCAACAGGTGGAAACTTTTCAGCTCGTACTAGCACTGGCTTTGTTGTTACAGCAAGTGGGCACGATAAAGGCTCACTGACGCAAGAGCATTTTTTGCAATTAGATCACCAAGGCGAGCGCCTAGCAGGAGCTGTAAAGCCATCGGCAGAAACACAATTACACCTAAGTTTGTATCAGCTTATACCTGATGCACAGTGTGTTTTGCATACTCACTCTGTAGCCGCCACCATACTGTCGCAAATTACCCAAAGGCATCAGCTTGATTTAACAGGCTATGAAATGCAAAAAGCACTGAGCGGCTTTACTTCGCATTTAGAAACGCTGAGCATTCCTATTTTCGATAACGATCAAGATATTGACCGATTAAGCCTGCTGGTCAGTGACCATCATTTACATACACCAATAGAGCATGGCGTACTTATACGTGGTCATGGCTTATATGCTGTAGGGCGCAATATTGATGAAGTTCGCCGCCACCTAGAAGCCTTAGAGTTTTTATTTAGTTGCGAACTAGAGCGCCTAAAAATAATAGGTATTCAAGCGGGAGTAACTAAATGATTAAAGCCATTTTAACCGACATCGAAGGTACAATAACCCGCATCTCGTTTGTTAAAGAGGTGCTGTTTCCTTACGCGGCAAAGCAATTACCTACCTTTGTACGTGCCAATGCTAATAAGCCAGATGTAGCTGAGCAAATTAGTGCCGTAAAAGCCCTTATCGAAAAGCCAAACGCCAATATAGAAGAAGTCATTACCACCTTACTTACCTGGATTGATGAAGATAAAAAAATCACTCCACTTAAGCAGTTACAAGGCTTAATCTGGCAAACAGGGTATGAACACGGTGATTTTAAAGGTCATTTATACCCAGATGCATTTGATTTTTTACAAGCTCAACACAACAACGATATTACTTTGTATGTGTACTCGTCAGGGTCGGTAAAAGCGCAGCAGCTACTTTTTAAATACAGTGATTATGGCGACATTCGCAGCTTGTTTACTGACTTTTTTGACACCAAAGTTGGCGCAAAACAAGAGCAAACAGCCTATAACACTATTGTTGATCTGTTACCGTTTAAAGCAGCAGAAATACTCTTTTTAAGTGATGTAGCCGGCGAGCTTGATGCCGCGCAAGCTGCGGGCATAAAAACATTACATTTAATTCGTGATGGGCAAGCAAACACCAAAACACATCCTTATATTAATGACTTTAGCCAATTTAAATTGGAGCAATTAGTATGAGCCAATTAACAGTGTATGCCGACAACAATGCAAACAAAGCACTTGTAAGCACATCAAATGCTGATGATATTGCAAAGCAACTAGCTAAAGTAAACGTACGTTTTGAACAGTGGCAAGCAAATGCAGATATTAATGAGCACACCACCCATGAGCAAATTATTAGTGCGTACAAAAACGATATAGATCGGTTAAAAACTGAAAATGGCTATCAAACAGTAGACGTTATATCTCTAGCTAAAGGTAATCCTGCCTCATCAGAGCTGCGCAAAAAGTTTTTATTTGAACATACTCATAGTGAAGACGAAGTACGTTTTTTTGTAAAAGGCCAAGGGCTATTTTGCCTACATTTAGACAATAAGGTTTATCAGGTACTTTGCCAACAAGGCGATTTAATTTCAGTGCCTGAACTTACCCCGCATTGGTTTGATATGGGAAGCGCTCCTGAGTTTACTGCCATTCGCTTATTTAACAATACAGAGGGCTGGGTAGCAAAAAGTACTGACTCGTCTATTGCAGAGCAATTTCCCTTACTCGATTAATAAAGCTCAGTGCACGCATGCCTAAACTATATTTTCTATAAGCGTATTTATGCAATTTGCAGGATGACTTCAATCACTTAACTCTGTAATATTATTTTAGCAATGCAGCTGATAAAGAGTAACTTTCCAATGGTGAACGAACAATATCAAAAGTCTAAACAACAACTAGCCTACTCACGTAAGCAAGTTGAAAAGGCTGGTCGTATTTTTCGTAAAAATGAAGGTGATTTTGACTTTGCAATAGAGGTTGTACAAAACTATCGTGCAGCACATTTATATCCGCTGACTATTATTAAAAACCTCGTATGGAAACATGTAAAAAAGCTTCATTTGCTAGAATCGGCGACTATAGTTAGACGCTTAAAGCGCTTGCCAACTATTATAGATAAGTTACAAAGAGCCTCGTTGGATGGTAAAAGTGAAAACGCAATAAATCTGAAGCGAATGCACGACATAGGTGGCTGCCGAGTAATCTTAGATAATCTAGAGCATCTATATCAACTCAACGCAAGTTTAGATTCGAGTAGAGCAGTTCATAGCGTTAAATCATATGATTATATTGAAAACCCAAAAGCGACAGGCTATAGAGGTATTCATCGTGTTTATAAAAGTTATAACAATTTAAAATCTCACGATTATAAAGGCTTTCAAATTGAAGTACAGTTACGCACTAGGCTTCAGCACCTTTGGGCTACTACTGTTGAAATTGTAGATATTATTGAAAAAGAAACACTAAAAACCAATCCCCAAGCAGCCGACACAGATTGGAAGCGATTATTTTTTATCATGGGTGAGTTTCTTGCAGTCAAAGATGGTTCAAATCAATTAAGTTCACAACAATCGCAGACCTTTGTTGATGAGCTTTCGGCACTAAATAAAAAGCTAGCCGCATTTCATAAGCTTGATGCATTTAATCGCGCATTCCAAGTTGACGAAATTAAAAATAAATCGAAAGATACAGGCTTTGCTTTACTCGTTCACAACACAGAAACACAAATGGGTCGAGTCTTTTTATATGCAGAAAATAAAAAGCAAGAAGCTCTAACGCATTACGCCGAACAAGAAAAACAAACTCACAATAACGTGCTTCTAGTTGCAGGGAGCGACTTGAAATCAATAGAAAAAGCCTACCCCAACTACCTAAATAGTACCTCTGAGTTTCTTTCAGAATTCAGTCGCATATTATTGAGTTAGCTCTTTAAGTTTACCCATTAATACTTGTTGCTGGTTATACACACCCGTATCTAACACCCACCCTGTGACCAGTTTTGCCGGCGTTATATCAAATGCAGGGTTATACACATTAGCATTAGTGGGCGCCCATAAAGCCTCACCAAAGCTACCGCTAACTCCGCGCACTTCTTGAGGATTACGTTGCTCTATTTCTATATCATTACCACACGCGGTGTTGGTATCAAGCGTGGTAATAGGCGCAACTACATAAAATGGAATGTTATGGAAATACGCAAGTACGGCTAAATTATAGGTGCCCACTTTATTGGCAAAATCACCATTGGCAGCAATACGATCAGCCCCTACCACTATTTTATCCACCTTACCTGCAGCCATTAAACTCGCCGCCATATTATCGCAAATTAGAGTGTAAGGTATTTTCCAGCGCTCAAGCTCAAAGGCAGTTAAGCGACCGCCTTGTAATAATGGTCGTGTTTCATCAACCCACACATGTACGTTGCCATATTTTTGCTGCGCTTTGTAAATAACACCTAGTGCAGTACCAATACCAGCGGTTGCAAGCGCCCCTGTATTACAATGGGTTAATATGTTGTCGCCACTATTTATAAGTTCGGCGCCACGGCTTGCCATTCGCTCACACAGCTCAATATCTTCAATAAACAACCGCTCAGCTGTGGTAACAATACCGGCAACATAACCGCTTTGCGTTAAAGCTTTACGCAATGCAGCCATACAATGCATTAAATTAACCGCCGTTGGGCGAGTGGCTTCTAGCTCATTGATTGCTTTTTCAAGCTCACCTTTAACTACCCCTTGCTCAGCTAAATACGCCACTAACAAGCTCGCGCTTAAACCAATAAGTGGAGCTCCACGTACTTTTAAACTAATGATCAGCTCTTTCATGGTTTCTACATCATGGCATTGATGCCATACCTGCTGGTGAGGTAGTAAATATTGGTCGAGCACACTAAGCGACCCGTTTTCATATTTTAAACTGCTTGCGATTAAATTTTGCATAATGCTTAAGGTATTAAAAATGCGTAACGTTATTTTACACCACTTTGAATAACTCTCAAGTTGGACTTGTAGACATCTAAACATTTAAAGGTATAGAATGCTTAAAAGCTGATTTTTGAGATTTAAACCATGACTAACTATGTTGCTTTTAATGCACAGCGCGCTATCGATTATGTATCGACATTAATTGAATCTAAACAATGTAATTTTTTTGCTCCCGGACAAGCCTTATCGGCATATGAGTTTGGTGATGGCAATCTTAATTTAGTATTTAGAATTACTGATGAGCAAAACAATAGTGTTATTTTAAAGCAAGCTCTGCCTTATGCGCGTTGCGTGGGTGAGTCGTGGCCATTAACGCTTGATAGAGCTCGTATAGAAGCACAAGCTTTGCTTAATCATGGCGCTATTTGCCCAACTTATACTGCTAGGGTTTTACATTATAGTGAAATGCAAGCACTGACTATTTTAGAAGATTTAGGTAATTTACAAATACTGCGAACTGCACAAAATAATGCTGAGCAATTTCCTAAATTAGCGCAGCACGTAGCGACCTACTTAAGCCATACTGGTTTTTATAATTCAGATTTTTATTTAACCGCACAAACTAAAAAAGCGCTCGTTAGCCAATTTACTAACCCTGAGCTTTGCCAAATCACTGAAGACTTATTTTTTAGCGATCCGTACATTGAGCACGAACGCAATAACTACCCAAAGCAACTACAAAACGAAGTTGATGCAATACACAAGAACAGCGCATTAAAGTTAGAAATAGCAAAACTAAAAGCTAATTTTTTATCTAACCCGCAAACATTACTTCATGGTGATATGCATAGCGGCAGTATTTTTGTTGATTGTAATAATACAAAGATGATCGATCCTGAGTTTGGTTTTTTTGGTCCTACTGGGTTCGATATTGGCTCTTTTATTGGTAATTTACTTTTAAATTACTGCGCACAATACGGGCATATTGAAGATTTTTTGACTCGTCGTAATTATCAAACCCACTTATTAAGCACCCTTGTTGAATGCTATACCTTATTTGAACAACATTGGCTTACGCTTATAAATGAGCACACTACTGAAGTTGCGCTAAAGGTTACAGGCTACAGTGAATACTTTATAAAAGGGGTATTACAAGACGCCATTGGTTACTGTGGTGCTGAGTTAATTAGGCGCACCATAGGGCTCGCACATGTAACCGATATAGATAGTATTGGTGATGATAAGGCGCGTCTTATAGTGCAAAAACAAACATTAGCACTAGGCGAGCAACTTATTTTGAATGCCCACACGTGCAACAACAAAGAAGCATTTTTTAGTTTATTAATAAGCCAATTAAATTAAAAAACATTAAAAAAGGCGCTATTAGCTGTCTCTTATACACAAATCCCTGCTAAGAAATTAGCGGGGA
>NZ_WTKW01000379.1:0-3730 GCF_011378745.1 Pseudoalteromonas sp. Z1A6 | reverse complement strand
CCCTAGATTGAACAAATTTCAATCCACAAAGATCAACACGCCCTAGTGACTGCAAAATCAATATCATTGCACCACCGGCTAATTTTGAAGTTGGGCGTACCACTAAAAAGTTTGAAATACTTAATAGTGGTTACAACATGGGAGTTGATACTGCTAAGACCTTTTTAGCTAAATAACTGCATTATTTAACCTAATAATTGCGGTGCTTTACCCGCAATAACTGCGGTTAGTAAACCAGCTAACATAGCTCCTACAACGGTGCATATTGCACCGCCTAAAATACCGTAAACACTCATAAAACATATCAGCGCTAAACCAAATAGCAGTGCACTTAAAAATGTTTTAGTCGCTAATGTAAGTGTGTTTTTTCGTAGGTTGAGCATCATTAATAATAAACTTACCATCGCAATTGTAATTAGTAGCTCGTTCATGCGGGTTGTACCTCAATTTGTAATTTTTGTGTGTTTTTTATTTTTAAGGCAACAAACATACACACGATACCCACCACCATAAAGCTTATATCTACTACCGCGACAAGCGAGCTATTAAGGTTAATAACATTGCTAACGCCAAGTAAAATATTAAGTGGCAGCACCAAAGCAAGCGAAGCGCCGCATAATAAAAGAGTCAGCTTAAAGTAGTTTTTATAACCAATGGGTAATACACTTAAGAGTAACCATGCCAACCACGTATAAAAGAACACGGGTCCAAAAAAGCTATTTTGCGCCACACCAACAACGCTATAATTAAGTACAACTTGCACAGGAAATAGCACAAAGCTTGCTAATACCAAACCGCCACAACTGCCAATAATAAAACGATTCCAGTGTGCATATGCCTGCATACTCAGTGAAGGGCTACTGCCACGTGTGCGCTTTGTTAGCCACATCATCATGCCCGAAATAGGTAAAAGCGCAGTACTTAAGCCAAGCAATACCCAAAGTAATTTTACAAACACTCCTGCAAAGTTCCCAAAGTGCAGCGGAAACATCAACTCAATTACTTTTATCGAAACACCTGAAATATCACCAAAACTACTCATCGACTGCACAAACTCACCATTACCCTGATAATGCAGTAACTGAGAAGCAACAGCCTCGCCACCTAACAAACGCAAATATACCTGCGCGTTCGCATCGTTATGCGCCATTATGGTTACATCTCTAATTATTGCTTTAGGGTAACGACTATGAGCATGCTCTAAAATAGTGTCTATTTTTGTAGGTTGCTTAATGTGACTAACTACAGGCTCAGGAATGGCGGTAAACGTTTCTATTAACTTATCTTGATCGCCACCAAAGCTCACAAACGCAGCGGCTGGTAGTAAAATAATGGTCGCGAGCCCTAAAAATGATCCTGTAAAACCAATCACAATGTTAAAAACGCTGCCCCAAATACCTATAACCTTATGAGCATCGCTCACTGCAATATCTAACCCTTTATCTCGCCTAAACGTAAAGAGCTCTTTTATCAATTTGCGATGAATAAACAAGCCTGTCACTGCACTTACTAAAAGCGTTAAACCTAAAAATCCAGTGAGTATTAACCCTATTGGTCGCCCTAAATGCAAATCTGCATGAAACTCACCTATATAAGTTGGCGCATCCGTTTTTTTATTGGCGTAAAACTCTTTACTAGGCCCATAGTAAGTATTTTCCAGCGTCAACGTATCGGGATGAAATTGAAATACTCTGGCCACCTCTTGGTCGTAATTTTCATCGCCATGGTGAGATTCAAATACCAACGTTAACAAATGAAAGTTATGCCCACTTGGTAAAAACACATGAATGTTTTCGCCAAATTCACTAGGTACTTTTTTATGGTATTCGTTTACTAGTCGGTTAATTTGCGCGCTGGCAACGTATTGGCTAGATTGTAGTTCTGGATTAGCCCATATTTTTAACTCAGGTCGCGACAGAACTGCTAACGCCCCACTAAATGCAACAATAAATAGCAGTACCGCAGTAATAATTCCTACCCAGCTATGTAATAAAAATAGCTTTTTTAAAGTAATCGACTTCATCCCTGCCCCTGCGTTAACGCCCAAAAACTCAATAAACCATGTAATACACACAATGCAATCATTACTACAAAAGGTTGCCATACTTTTTGCGCCAAATACGCATAAATAAACAACGCAGTCCAAATAATAGGAAAGAGTAAAATAGGCAGTAATATTTGTTCATTCATTTGAAACGGTAAATAGGTTGTCATACCCGGAATCATTATTACCGCTGTAACTAGCGCTAATACACACGCAATTAGGTGCCTTCGCCGTGTAGCTGTAAACGTTTTTTTATTATTCATTATTCGCTCAGTAAATTTGCCCAAACATATACAAAACAGCACATGCAAATGATAACAATTGCTATTATATTGTGCATTTAATGCTTAATGCAATTTATTAAACAAATTAAGTCTAAAAACACTGTTGGTTTGCCTTAAGAGCTTTTATGCTACGCCTCGCAATTTAGGTACGCAGTAATGCGTCATTTCAGTTAAGCCGAGTTCGGGCTTTTTAATTTTCAGGAAGCAGTAAACCGTGGATATAATTAACGCGATTATTTTAGGTATTATTGAAGGTATAACAGAATTTTTACCCATATCATCAACTGGGCACTTAATTTTAGCGTCAAAGTGGTTAGGCATTGAATCAACAGATGCTAACCTCGCCTTCGAAGTAATTATCCAGCTTGCCGCCATTTTAGCAGTACTAGCCAACTATAAAGACAAGTTCAGCCCTAAACATTTCAATTTATGGGTGAAAGTTGCCATTGCATTTATTCCCTTGGGCATTATTGGCTTTATATTTAGCGATGTAATAAAAACACTATTTAGCGTACCAGTAGTAGGTGTTATGTTTATTGTAGGCGGTGTGATTTTTTTACTATTGGAGCGCAGTTATAAAGAGACTCACTGCACAACTACCGATGTAACCCAAGTTACTTATAAACAAGCTCTTTGGATTGGCGTAGCACAAGTATTTGCGTTAGTTCCAGGGACTAGTCGTGCTGGAAGTTCTATTGTTGGTGCCATGTTGTGTGGTTTAAACCGAAAAGCCAGCGCTGAATTTTCATTTTTACTTGGTTTACCTGTACTTGCAGCAGCCTCAGGGTACGACTTACTTAAACATTACCAACTGTTTAGCTTAGATGACCTAACTGCCCTTGCTATGGGTTTTATTACCTCTTTTGTTGTTGCCTATTTTACTATTAAACTGTTTATTCGATTTTTAGAAAACTTCACTTTTGTAAGTTTTGGTATTTATCGTATTGTATTTGGTGTTATTTTATTAACCCTAGCTTACATTTAAAATTCGAGGAAAATCATGAGCGAAAAAATAAACGAAGAAGCACTCCACGCACTTAAAATAGCCTTTACGTATATGCCTAAAGCTATTGAAGTTACAAAGTACGAATATGGCGAACGCTACCAAACAGTGCTTGATCACATAGAAGCTGTACGCGAAACATTGCTTATTAACGATGTAGATCCAGAAGAAGTGGGCGGCGATATCAACCCGCAATATACCCCAAATTCAACGTATTAAAAGTATACCGCTGAGTATTACATGCTCGGCGGTATATACTACTATTAATAAACCACTAACTTAGTTCATAAAAACATAAGGTTATAAAATTTAATACGTATCAATTTTAGTTATTAGTAATTAAAACTGCTAAACTGGATTTTAAACTAATACCAATGCCCTAATTGGCCTATGTATTAT
>NZ_WTKW01000378.1:0-3748 GCF_011378745.1 Pseudoalteromonas sp. Z1A6 | reverse complement strand
TATTTATATTTATGTTTAGGTATGACATTACAAATGTTTATGAAATTTATGTAAGTTTATATTTGTTTGTTTTATGTAACTTGATCGCTAGTTATAAGTTTTTTACTTATTAATGCTGTATATATACAATAAGCAATATTGAATACTTTAGTATGATACTGTAAAATTTGCTGCGCAGTTTTGTGGGGCTTATTTCAATTTTAAGATATCTATAGGGATACATAGTATGACATCTTCAAGGACGTTTAAGCCTAATGGCTCGTCGGATGCAAATTTTTATCGGTTGTTTGATATTTTTGCATTATTTTTAGCCTTTCAATGCTCAGCTTTGTTCTATAGTTTTGAGATCACTCCTATTTATATGATTTCGGTTTTAACCGTTGCTTTAAGCTTTTTATATTGTGCTGAAATATTCTCTGCTTACCGCTCTTGGCGTGCGGGTAAATTTAGAACTATGGTGCTTTGTGCTTGGAGCGCTTTATTTTCTGCATTTGCCGTTTTGTTTTTTATATCGTTTGCTTTTAAGTTTACAGAGTTACTTTCGCGTATTGGCTTAGGCCTATGGTTTTTAGTGAGTATTGTCTTTTTATATGCTTGGCGCCTAGGTGTATATGTATTTAAAAGAAATAGAAGGAAGCTTGGTTTAAATTTACGTAATGTTGTAATAGTCGGTGCTACAGAGTCAGCGGTAAATTTATATGACGAAATTACTAAAAATGACGAACTTGGTTTTAATTTTTTAGGTTTTTTTGACGACAGGCAACCAGAGCGCCTTTTTGAAAACTCAACAAAACACGATGTTGCAGGGCGTATTCAAGATGCGGTTAATGCAGCTCGCAATGGTGAAATAGGTGTCTTGTATATTGCATTGCCAATGAAGGCAGATAAACGTATTGCAGATATTTTATTGCAGTTAGGCGATACAACGGTTGATGTACATATAATTCCTGACTTTTTAATATCTAACTTAATACATGCGCGTATAGAGCATGTGGGTGACGTTGACACGTTAAGCGTTTTTGAATCCCCATTTATAGGTGCTCGTGAGTTTATAAAGCGTACTGAAGATATAATTGTTGCCTCTATTATTTTAATGCTGATATCTCCTATTTTAATTGCCATTGCATTTGCTGTTAAATTTACTTCTAAAGGGCCTGTAATATTTAAACAAGACAGGTACGGATTAGATGGGCGTAAAATTAAGGTTTGGAAATTTCGCTCAATGAGTGTTACCGAAAACAGTGCTGTAGTT
This sequence comes from Pseudoalteromonas sp. Z1A6, assembly GCF_011378745.1. Lineage (NCBI taxonomy): Bacteria > Pseudomonadati > Pseudomonadota > Gammaproteobacteria > Alteromonadales > Pseudoalteromonadaceae > Pseudoalteromonas > Pseudoalteromonas sp. Z1A6. The sequence continues at coordinate 2,496 of NZ_WTKW01000378.1, read as the reverse complement.
ACACAAGCTACAAAAAATGATACGCGCATTACGCCTTTAGGTGGTTTTTTACGCCGTACAAGCCTTGATGAGTTACCACAATTTATAAATGTTTTAAAAGGTGATATGTCTATTGTAGGCCCTCGGCCCCATGCTATTGCCCATAATGAGGAATACCGTAAAAAGGTTGAGTTTTATATGTTACGGCATAAAGCTAAGCCAGGCATTACAGGTTGGGCGCAAATTAATGGCTGGCGCGGCGAAACCGACACACTTGATAAAATGGAAAAACGTGTAGAATTTGATTTACATTATATTAAACACTGGTCGTTATGGTTTGATATAAAAATTATTTTTATGACAATTTTTAAAGGATTTAAGAATGCAAACGCATATTAAAACACTTACCCCTATTTTTGCTTTGTTAAGTGTAGGGTTTGCAGCACCCGCAGCTGCAAATTTAAAGCCAGGTAGTTTTATTACTAAAGATGGCGCAGAAATTACGCCTACGTTACAAACAGGGCTTAGTAGTAATAATAACTTTTTTAGTACACCTGAGAACGAAGAATCGCGATTAATTTGGACTATAACTCCTAATGTTAAAGCGGTTATTGATGATGGCCCAGATAGTTATAGCTTAGATTTAGGTACGAGTAGTTCGTTACATAATAAAGATTCTGACGATAATTTTACTCAAGTAAACATTGGTGTTGGTGTGCATAAAGAGTTTACTAGTCAACATCGTTTAGACATTAACGTTGATGCTGATTGGCTTTATGAACCACGTGGTAGTGGTTTAACCGAAGGCTTGGGCGATGCAGTAAACGAGCTTGTAAAGTACCAGGAACAGAATGCTTTAGCGCTCTACGAATACGGTGCACAAAGTTCAAAAGCGCAAGTTGCTTTAAGCGCCGGCCTTTTTAGTAAAAAATATCAAAATTTCAGAGCTGTATCGCAATATCGTGATTACGATAAATCGTTAATTGGTGTAACTGGTTACTATAATACTCAAGCATCTACCCGTGTTTTTTTTGAGGTCAAGCAAGAAAACTATCGTTACGACTTTTTACAAGCTAACGGTATTTCACGTGATAGTGATGACGTGAAAATATTAATAGGTATGGAGTGGGAAGCAACCGCGGTTACATCTGGCTCGTTTAAGTTAGGTTATCAAAATAAAGACTTTAGTGCTAATGAGCGTGAAAGTTTTAGCGGTTTAAGCTGGGAAGCCGGTGCAAACTGGCAACCGCTTAGTTATTCTACAGTACAATTTACAACCAGCCGCTCAGCTAAAGACCCATTAGTTCAAGGCGACTATATTAAGGAAAGTATTTTTGGTGTTAATTGGACTCATAACTGGAGTGACTATTTGAGCTCACTGGCCGGTATTAATTATATTGATGAGCAATACACTGGAGATGTTGGTCGTAAAGATAAAACCAAAAGTGCGCGCTTAGGTTTAAACTACGTTGCGAATAAGTTTGGTATGGTATCTACCTATGTAGACTTTATTGATAGAGACTCTACTCAAAGTGCAATAGAGTTTGATCGAATTATTGTAGGTATTAATTTTACATTGGGATTAAAGGCTAATTAATGAAGTTTATTTTTAGTTTAACGCTGCTATTTTTATGCAGCGTTTGTTTTGCGCAAACAGCGCAAAGTTATATATTAGGTGCTGGTGATAAGGTTGAAATAAAGGTATTTGGTCAACCCGATTTAGAAGTAACTGCACTTTTAGGTAATAGTGGGGAAATTAATTACCCATTTTTAGGAAAAGTTACACTTGCAGGGCTTAATACCTCAGAGGTTGAACAAGTTATAATACAAGGCTTACAACCTGATTTTTTAATAAACCCTAATGTATACGTACAAGTAATTGAATATCGACCTTTCTATATTCATGGTGAAGTTAAGAATCCTGGAGCTTACCCATATCAGCCTGCTATGACAGTGAATCAAGCGATCGCACTTGCTGGTGGTTTAACCGAACGTGCCTCGATTGACAAAATATATATTTTTAAAGAACAAACGAAACAACAGCAACAAAAAGGTAATTTAAATAGCCGGATTGCGGCTGGTGATACCATAAAAATAGAACAACGCTTGTTTTAAGCAGGATATAGGCATTCAAAGATGAATAACGCAAGTGAAATTGTAGAAAACAATGAAGATTTAATCGATTTAGAGAGATATTTAAACATCTTATCCAGTGCTAAGTGGAAAATATTAAGTTTTTCCTTTGTAGTGACTATCTTTACGATAATGATAACCTTAACACTTCCAAATAGATATGTAGCAACTTCAAAATTATTGATTGAGGCTGAGCAAGCTAAAGCTGTAAGTTTTCAAGAAGTTTATGGTCTAGACTCAAACAAAAAAGAGTATTACCTTACGCAGTTTGAGGTTATAAAATCTGATAGCATAGCAAGGGAGGTAATTAAAACTCTGGATTTAAAAGAACATAATGATTTTATAATAGAGCCTTCATATTTTTCTACGATAAAGTCTGAATTA
>NZ_WTKW01000377.1:0-3779 GCF_011378745.1 Pseudoalteromonas sp. Z1A6 | reverse complement strand
TTAGCCGAAAGGTTATTTAAAGCTTATATTTACAGTACAGCTACATATTGATATCACATTAATTTGCTAATTTTTGTACTAATTTACTCCTTAAGGTTTTTATATGTTTGGTATTTCTAAAAGAAACGCAAAAATTGAAGAAATGGAGCTTCAATTAATTCAAAAACAATCTATTTTATCGGCAATTAATAAGCACGTTGCTTATATAGAGTTTACACCTGATGGAATAATATTAGACGCAAACCAGTTGTTTTTAAAAACGATTGGGTATAGCAAAGAGAAAATAATTGGTAAGCATCATCGTATGTTTTGCGAACCTGAATATGCAAAGTCAAACGAATATAGTCAATTTTGGCAAGCATTGAAAGCAGGGAATTCTAAAGCAGGCTCGTTTTTAAGGTACAAAGCTAATGGCGATAAGCTTTGGCTTGAGGCAACTTACTTTCCTGTAGAAGAGCGCGGCGTAGTCACCAAAGTTATTAAAATAGCCTCTGATATTACAAACAGTTACATACAAAGAAAAGCGCAAGAAGCTATTGCAAATGCACTCGACAAAGCCTTGGCTACAATAGAGTTTACCCCAGAGGGTAATATTTTAAAGGCGAACCAAAACTTTTTAGCAACAATAGGTTATAGCTTAAAAGACATTGTAGGCAAGCATCATAAAATGTTTTGTACTAAATTGTTTTATGAGAAAAACCCACGCTTTTGGAGTGAATTAGCGCAGGGGCAGTTTAAGTCAGGAAAATTTAAACGTATTGCCGCCGACGGTTCAGAAATTTGGTTAGAAGCAACTTATAACCCAATTTTAGATAGCAAAGGTAATGTAATTAAAATAATTAAGTTTGCATCAAATATTACCGATCGAATTAATAATAACAGTGCAGTGACAGAAGCCGCTGCAATAGCACATGAATCGGCGGTAGCTACTGCTACAACCGCTAAAAAAGGCTCTGAAATACTACAAAGCTCTATAGCGAACTCCGACGCCATTGTAAGCCAAGTACTTAAATCGGTAGATTTAATAAAAAATCTTAATGAACAGTCTGCGGTCATAGGTTCCATTGTTTCGACAATTAGCAGCATTGCGGATCAAACTAATTTACTGGCACTTAATGCCGCAATAGAAGCAGCGCGTGCTGGTGATTATGGTCGAGGTTTTGCTGTAGTAGCTGATGAAGTAAGGCAGCTTGCAGCCAGCACTAGTCGCTCTACTAATGAAATAGCAAGTGTTGTTAAAAATAACCAAGAGCTCACTAATGATATATCAAAGCAAATAACGTCAGTTTCAGACTCATCAAAACAAGGAAGAGAGCTTATTGCTAATGTGTCTGAGGTCATTAAAGAGATTGAACGTGGAGCCGATATTGTTTCTCAAACGGTAGCTAAGTTAAATACTTAGTTAATTGCATGTTCCTATGTTTAAAGCTGCCTTCTTATGTGCTCAAACACACCTAGCAACATTATAAATTGATAAAGTGCGACAATATGTCGCGCTTTTGCTTTTGCCACTCACACTATAATTACGCCAATTATTACAGTGGCATAAATTAACAATGGTTTATAAAAGCAAAACTCAAAAAACATATTTACTTACCCCTGTCGCATTTTTTATTAGTAGCGTGCTATCTCCTTTAGCATTTGCCGACGATACGCCTTTAGAAGTGATTGAAGTACACGGACATGCTCAAAATAAGCATTTAGCACTTGGTTCGTCAGAATCGTTATTAAGTGATTTAGGTGTCGATTTTTCAGCAGCGGGCGGCGTATCTAACTTACCTATTTTAAATGGTTTAATGGGCGACAGAGTTAAAGTGTTAGTTGATGGTGCAGATGTAACCGTTGCATGCGCTAATCATATGAACCCGCCACTTTCGTATATCTCGGCTAATCAAATTACGTCTTACAATGTGGTTGCAGGCGTGTCGCCAGTAAGCGCGGGCGGCGATAATATTGCCGGTGTAATAAGCGTTAATTCTATTTCACCACAGTACAGCGATAGCAGTGAATTAAGATGGCACTCGGGTTATGTGTCGGCAAAATACAGTAGTGTTGATAACGGACGTAAACTTGGCGTTGGTGCACGTTTAGCAAGTGACACGTTTAGCCTTAATTATCAGGGTTCGTTTAGTGACGCAGATAGTTATGAAGACGGTAACGGCGATGTAGTATTAGATACATTGTATCGAGCACAAAATCATAGTTTAACCGCAGCTATGCGCGATGATAAACAGCAATTAGTTATAAAGCTAACGCATCAAAAAATCCCGTATCAGGGATTTGCAAATCAGTATATGGATATGACCGATAACACCAGCTACGGTGCAATAGCTCAATACAAACGCTCCTTTGAAAACAGCGAGCTTGAAGGGCAAGTTAACTGGCATAGCGTAAAGCACGAAATGGGTTTTTTCAGTGAAGAAAAAACAGGCATGATGCGAATGAAAACCGATGCACAAGATATAAGTACGCAGCTTAAATGGCGTATCGCGCTTGATAAAAACAGCAGTATTTTACTCGGTCAAGAATATTACAATTACAGTATTGATGATTGGTGGCCAGGTATTGAAGGCTCAACCATGATGGGACCAGACGATTACGTAAATGTAAATAACGGTAAACGAGAGCGCATAGCGGCATTTGCAGAATTTGAGAGCCAAATAAATACAAAATTATGGTTAAACGCAGGCGTACGTATTGAAAGTATTAATACCCACGTTGGAGAGGTTCAATCTTACAACGATGACATGAGTATGATGGATATGGACGATATGAGCGACATGAGTAGTATGAAAAGTATGACCATGAGCGATACGTCTACAGATAATACCATCGCTGCACAGAACTTTAATGCTGGCGACAGAGATAACACCGACACCATAGTTGATGCTAACTTATTAATTAACTACCAAATAACAAATTATGATGAGCTGCAATTTGGTCTTGCCCGTAAAAACCGAGCGCCTAATTTATACGAGCGATACAGTTGGGGTGTAAGCACCATGGCAACCACCATGATTGGTTGGTATGGCGATGGTAATGGTTATATTGGTAACCCTGATTTAGACGTTGAAACAGCGCATACAATAAGTGCTACTTATATTAAGCAGGCTAAAGATGATGGTTGGCGGTTAAGCACCAATGTTTGGTATACAGATGTGAGTGACTATATTGATGCTGATATTGTAAGAAGCTTCAATAGTTATGACTTGGACAACACTGCGCGTAACATTTTTCAGTTTACTAATGTAGATGCTATTTTGTATGGTGCAAAAATAGACTTAACAGCCAACATTTATGAATCTAAAAATTTAGGCAACTGGCAGTTACACTCTAATGTTACTAATACCAGAGGCAAGCGAGACGATACTAACCAACCGCTTTACCAAATTAAGCCATTGCAAACTCAGCTAGATATTAGCCAGCAAATAGGTCGATTTGAAAATGTATTGTCTTGGCAGTGGGTAGATACAAAAAGCCGTGTAGACAATAATCGTTTTGAAAACCAAACAGACAGCTACAGCTTGGTTAATTTAAGCTCTAAAGCAACATGGAACGCATTAACGCTAAGCGCTGAAGTAAGTAATGTGTTTGATGAATATTACCAACTCCCACTTGGCGGTGTAAGTATTGCAGCGCTTAAACAAGATAGCAGCAACGGGTTTAAGCAATTAGCAGGGCTGGGGCGCTCGCTTAATATAAGTGCTAGCTATGCGTTTTAAATAACCTCCTATTCAAATTTAAAAAAAGCAAAAGCCATAACTGTGTTATGGCTTTTG
>NZ_WTKW01000376.1:0-3785 GCF_011378745.1 Pseudoalteromonas sp. Z1A6 | reverse complement strand
GTGCCATATAACAATTTAAGTAATAATGAGCGAAAAGAAGCGCTCAAAATTTTATACTCGAATGCTATTTCCGGAATTGCAGTCTCTGTACTAGTCAGCGTTGCTTTAGTATTTGCTTTTGATATAACTAATGAGAAAACTAACCACGATAAAGTAGTCTGGTTAGGCATAATGATGTGCGTGCTTACTTTACGTATTATTGATGTAGGGCTTTTTTTGAAAGCTCAAAATTCTCGCCAACCTTACAACACACATTCTTATCTAAATCGCTTTGCTATTGGCTGTATATCAACAGCCGTGTCTTGGTGTGGTTATGCTCTTTGGTTTCATAGCACTTCATCTACGGTGGAAGTTACTACGACCATTGCTATTTTATCGGCGCTTGCCGGTGGCTCTGCAAATTTGCTGTCTGGAAGTCGTTTTACCGCTGTTCTATATAGTTTTACTTTATTGGCGCCCTACTCTTTTTTGCTAGCGCTTTCAAACGATCACTACCAACACGTATTGGGGTTATTAGGTTTAACTTTTGCCACAATCATGATTGCCTCTTCGTACAAATCAGCCACATTTACACACAGTGCAATCAAGCTCAAAAACCAAAACAGAGAGCTGCTTAATGAAATGGAAAATAAGGTCGAACAACGCACTGAAGAAATTTACCGCTTATCGAATACCGATCCACTCACAAATCTATTAAACCGCACCGCATTTTTAAAAAATACAAACAAACAACTAGCAGATAACCCTAAAGAACCCTTTGCTTTATTATTTGTAGATTTAGATGGTTTTAAGCAAATCAACGATTCGTTGGGTCACAAAGTAGGCGATAAAGTATTAAAAGAAATAGCACTGAGAATTAGTAATGTATGCAACCAACAACTCTATAAATGCCGTTGGGGCGGAGATGAGTTTTTAATTTTAGCAACGTATCAAAGCCAAACTGAGCTTATCGAGTTTGCTAATAAAGTGCTTCAAAGCATTAGCGCCGAGCATGAAACATATAAATATCAAAAATGGGTATCAGCAACTATTGGAATGGCCATGTACCCTGAGCACGGGAGTGATTTAAATACCTTAATTCGCTCTGCTGATATTGCAATGTATCACCAAAAACGCATGGCTAAAGGTAATATCAATATTTATAACGATTCACTCAAATTAAAACAAGAAAGAGAGTACCTGTTGAGTCAACGCCTAGCCAGTGCCATAGAAGAAAACAGTTTAAGACTAGTATTTCAGCCAATTGTAGATAGCAAAACATCAAAAGTAACCTCTTTCGAATCATTATTACGCTGGCAACTAGACGGTGAAAATATTTTCCCTGATGAGTTTATAACTATTGCCGAGCAATACGGTTTAATAACCCAAATGGGCCTCTGGGTCATAGAACAAGCATGTATACAAGCAAATAAATTCAACCATTTACCGACAAAAATTGCAGTAAGCGTGAACGTATCGGTAATACAATTACAAGATCCAAATTTTGTAACTAAGGTATTAAAAATAGTAAACAATCACCAAGTAGAGCCTAAAGATCTGCATATAGAAATTACCGAATCAGTATTTGCCGAAGATAAACTCACATTTTTGACAGCCGTGAAAGCACTACAAAAACAAGGCTTTTGTATTTCAATTGATGATTTTGGAACTGGCTACTCATCACTATCAAGCATGCTTGATATTGGTGTAGATATAGTAAAAATAGACAGAAGTTTTATTCAAAATATGGATAAAAGAGGGTTAAGTATTATTCATGCAATTGTACAAATGGCCTCATCTTTAGATTTTACTGTTGTTGCCGAAGGCGTTGAAACTATTGAACAAGCAAACACGCTTACTAATATTGGTGTATCTCACCTGCAAGGTTATTACTTTTCAAAACCGATGGAAGTAGATTTTGTAGATGCTTATTTAAATGAGCAAAATAAGCTGTGCCGTTGATAACCAAAACCCGCTAAAAGCGCTTAACTGCCATATGAGTTTTGCACTACCTTTCTTATTAGGGCTTGTTTATCTTTCGAGGTTAAATTTGCAGCAGACTGTTTGGTATTTAGGCAATGCAGAGCCTATGTAGTGTGGTTATTCCCCATAAATAGGCGATAACGCAGCATAAATGCCAAACATTCGCTGCCCGAAGGGTTCTGCCTAGGGGAGATTGACTCTTTGTTACTAGGTTACAAACCTCGCGCCGCGATTAAATCTTCCTTGGGTTGAACAAAGTTCAATCCTGAAAGGTCAACAAGCCCTTCTTAAAACATAATCTTACAATTACTTACACCCAGTACATAGTTATTAGCGTAGGCTAAATATAAACCAACTTACATAAGTGTATTACGTTTAAATTTACGCTAATTAGCAAACCGCCAGCGCTGGACCCTACGTTAAGTAGTGCGCTGATGTTGCTTATATAAGTGAATAATAAAAATGTAACGATACAACTAAATATAAAAAAGGGATTTGCATGATAAAACCACTTTGCTATTCACTCATCACTTTACTTACCCCCATTAGCGCTATAGCTCAAACAATGGCAATAAAAACAACGGATGAATTAGTATCAACCGATTCAGAGATTTTATTTGCATATAATAAAGAATCAAAACAATTAGAAGCCATCAATTTACTCACATCACTAAGTAGTGAACTTGCTTTACCAAAAAATGCCATCGGGTTTGATGTGGCTACACTTGCTAACATTACCGATAAACAAGCACTCGTACTAACAAGTGATGGCGTATACAAAGCCCATGCTGGTAAACCAACACTATTGTTTAATTATGAGTCGGTTCTAAATCAATTAAAAATAGATAAATTTGAAAAAGTAGACTTTGTCTTCGATGCCAACAACGACGGTCTAAGCGATATTTTCATCCCTGGGTTAGCAAGCAGTACTTTATACATTCAAAATAAAGATGGCAGCTTTAAGCCTAACAAATTTAAACAAACACCTATGTATGAAGGCAGCTTTTCAGGAAAAGGGCTTTCTCTAGAAGTTAATATTAACAATAAACCCGTTGTTATTGATTTTAACCACGACGGGTTAAGCGACTTGGTTTTTTCAAATGACTTTGGAGCAGATGTACTACTTGCTAATTCAGAAGGCTTTGAGCAAAAGCTCACCTCAATTGATTTTAACATCGAATTAGGCGAGCTAAGCAATGGCGAAACTCGCAAAATAAAGCAAATTATTGATATTAATAACGACGGATTTCTAGATTTTACAACTAGACAGTTTAAGCCAACGCAAGGTATGGATTCGTTAGATATAAAAATAGCACATACTTTGTACCTAGGAAGTGCTAAAGGCTTTAGTAATACGCCCATTACCTTATTTGAAACACAAGGCCCTAGTGAGTTATTGCTCAAAACTGATTTTAATAATGATGGCTTAATTGATTTACAAAAAATGGATTTAGATATTGGCTTAGGTACTATTGCGTCTATGGCATTGGGCGGTGGCAGTACTGATGTAGATGTAGAAATGAACATTTATAAGCAGCAACCCGACGGCTCATTTGCCAATAAATCGAGTATCGAACTTGATTTAGAAATGGAAGTAGGAATGAACGGCGATGATTCCGAGCCAGCCCTATATTTAGGTGATATTAACGGCGACAGCTATATTGACGCAGTATACAAATACAGTAAAAAAACGCTGTATATTTATTACGGAGAGCAAGACTCACTGCTAAATGATAAACGTAAAAAATTAAAACTAACGCTGCCTAAAAATAATAAAGATATTCTTCTGGTAGACATAAACCAAGACGGTAAAAAAGATTTTG
>NZ_WTKW01000375.1:0-3792 GCF_011378745.1 Pseudoalteromonas sp. Z1A6 | reverse complement strand
AGGTGAAATAGATTTTAATACACTGAGTTTCATATCAGCTTCTTTTATTAAAAGCGCCTTTTTAAATTCACATATAATTTGGTTTATTTTAATTACATTACTTTCCCTTCCCTTTTGTCGTTGCTCTACCATAAAGTATATGGAATTGATTTGGCTAAAACTAACAATGAGCAATAGCTTAGCGCAGTAGTTGTTTATGGGCATACCTTAAGCGCATTACAAAAGCCGCTTTATAACTTAAAGGAAGTTTGAGCTATACATAGTTTGAGTTTGTTAAAGGAATAATATGTCTATTTATAATTACTTAGGTGGCCCGCTGGCTAAAAAAACAATTTTTAATAAATACTTTAATGCTAAGACAAGTAAAAGTATTACAAGAAAATTTGGTGGATTATGTATTCTTTATGATTGGCTATATATCGATAAGTTAGGCCTAAAGGCACAACCCCAGCGCTTTCAAGTCCATTCATGCGGTAATGATCCCATGAGAGCACTTATCTTTGGTCCCATGTTTTTAGGGTTCACAGGTAGTTCTTTTATAGGGTTATTTACATTATGGTGGATTCCATTTGGCTCAGAGCCTTACCCGCTGACTCTATTATTCTTGGTGCTTATAGGGAACCTTATATTTTTAAATCTCCAACCACTCTGGGATAGGATGGCGCCTCCTAAGTTAGCGTATTTTGATCGTCAAACAGGTAAAGTCGGTTACACCTTTGATATTCCTGGTTGTGACGAGCGCGATGAATTTGGTAATTGCTGCTTTGATTGGCGAGATATGCAATGCTCATTAATAAACGAAAGCACCTCACAGTCGGGCTCGCGGGCATTTTTTCCAAGACTCTCCCATAAAAATATAGATAAATACCCACAAACAAAAATGACGATTGTAGTGACAGAGTTAGCTCAGAACCCAATTTATTGTTTATTGTTTTGGGAGCGCCTAGTGCGCTTTATGGATAACACCAAGCCATTACCTGATATACCTGAATATGAGGGGTACAGGCACCTAGATTCAATCACCGCTGAGTTTGATAAACAAAACAATCGCCCTGAGGTTTACTGGCGTGACATGAGCTTTGCACAACAAACAGAAATTTATGATGAGCTATATGCTGAAGCATATAAAATAGATTGGTACAGCGACGAGCCACACCCTGAAATCACCAAACCATGGCAACGCTGGACGCCTGAGCCCGAGCGAAAACAAACACTTAATTGGAAATACAAAGCGAAACGTTTATTTATGCAATTAACGTGTGGGATACCCTGAGTACCTTTTATGGCGGGATTTAGTTTATAAGCGAATTAACAAGACACTCATCCTAAATTTTGCACTTTTCGAAGTTAGAGGCTAGCCTTTGTTTAGTGCAAAAAACAAGCAGGGTGTCACATGGCTATTGCAAGAAAGCGTCAAGTAAGTTTGGTTGAGAATTAAAGAAATTAACAAGACACTCATCCTAAATTTTGCACTTTTCGAAGTTAGAGGCTAGCCTTTGTTTAGTGCAAAAAACAAGCAGGGTGTCACATGGCTATTGCAAGAAAGCGTCAAGTAAGTTTGGTTGATACAAAATATTATCATTGTATTTCACGGTGTGTTCGTCGAGCCTTTCTGTGTGGTGAAGACCACTTTACGGGGAAGTCTTACGAACATCGACGAGGCTGGGTTGAAGATAAGCTACTTGAATTAGCGAAGGTATTTTGTATTGATGTGTGTGCTTATGCTGTCATGAGTAACCACACGCACTTGGTGTTGTATGTTGACGATAAAAAAGCCAATCGGCTGAATGATAAAGCGATTGTTATTCGGTGGCACAAGCTTTGTAAAGGTACGTTGATTACACAAAAATACATCCAGGGCGAAAAGTTAAGCAAAATAGAACTTATATTTTTTAATCAAACAGTAAAGCAATACCGAGAGCGCTTATCAAGTATCAGCTGGTTTATGCGCTTATTAAATGAAGGTATTGCGCGCAGAGCGAACAAAGAAGATAACTGCACAGGACGGTTCTGGGAGGGACGCTTTACGTCTCAAGCATTACTAGATGAAGCATCCCTTGCCGCCTGTATGGCGTATGTCGATTTAAACCCAATTAGAGCTAAAATGGCTAATACCCCAGAAGAGTCAGACCATACCAGCGTCCAAAAACGTTTAACACACGCAAGAGATGGTAAACAACCAAAACAACTACTTCGCTTTGCAGGCATGCCACGTCAAATAATGCCAAAAGGGCTCCCGTTTGAGCTTAAATCGTACCTTGAACTTGTTGAATTAACAGGACGTTGTATACGAGAAGATAAGCGAGGGTATATTGAAAGTGCACATTTGCCTTTACTAGAAAGAGTGAATATATCACCAGAAAACTGGTTAAAACTCACCACACAATTTACACGCGTATTTCATGGTGCAGTAGGCAGGCCCACTTCACAAGCAAGTTACTGTGAAAATTTAAACAGAAAACGGCGAGCGAACATCAGTAACTGCCAAAAGCTTCTCGCATAAACTTAAACTACTCAGTAAAATTATTCAGTAATAAATCACAACTGCATCATGCAGTTATTTTTGTGCATGTAATTTAAGATTAACAGCGGTAATGTTTTATTTAATGAATTAAATAAAAGAAATAGATAAGGAAAGGTAAGTTTTTAACATAAAAAGTAGATTTTATGGCACAGTTTAGCTTGCACAATTAGAGTGGCTGTCTAGTTTAATTCTTAGGGTTTACTTTTGATATACCAGGTTGTGAACAAAGAGATGACTTAGGTAACTGTTGTTTTAAATGGGAGGAGATTGTTTGCAGGTTAACCTCGAAAATGGGTGCGCCGGGTGTAATGAATTACTTTCCAGAAATTAGTCATATTGATCAAGAAAAGTACCCTGAAACAATAGTAACCGGTTCTGTTGTTGAGCTTTCAGCTAATCCAGTGCATTGTTATTTATTGTGGGAGTGTTATGTACGTTTTATGGATTTAAGTAAGCCATTGCCCGATGTGCCTGTATATGAACAACACCGTCATTCAGATCCAATTACAGCAGAGTTTGATAAAAAAAATAATCGTCCTTCAGACTTTTGGGTAGACTTTTCAATTGAACAGCAAATTGAAATTAGGGACGAAATTTTAGAAGATGCTTTTCCATATGATTGGCTAAAAGGTAAAGAGCGTGAAGAAGTAATCAAACCTTGGCTGCATTGGAAAGCAGGGCCTGACCGCATAGAGCAATTAACGTGGAAATATAAAGTAAAGCGTTTATTGATTCAACTTTTTATCGGCTTTCCGTGAGACTGTTTAAGTTTCAGAGTCCATGATGCTTTAACAATCAAAAAAAGGAACTTAAACAGAGCACCTTAAAGTGCCTCTGTTTATTAAAGGAATCTGATGCAAAATAATGACTACCTAGCCGTTGATATTATGCCTAAAAAAAAGCGGTTTAATTGTTTTTTTTACCCTGAGAGATTAAATAGTCTTAAAGAAAAGTTTAAAGGCTTATGTTACTTGTATGACCTGACCTCTAAAAAGCAGAAAGTTATACAAAAGCACCCAGAACGATATAAAGTAGAAATGTGCGGAAATAGTCCAGCTAGAGCTGTACTTTTTGGTCCTGTAATTATAGGGGCTGTTTTGAGTCTTGTGACTTTAATAAGTGTTTTATCTCTACCTATTTACGAAGAGGGTGAAAAATTTCAATGGTGGATACCTATACTTACTTTTTCTTGGAACCTGTTTTTTCTTAATTTATTACCAATAACAGACAGTTACATCCCCAAAAAACAAATATACTTTGACAGAAAA
>NZ_WTKW01000374.1:0-3842 GCF_011378745.1 Pseudoalteromonas sp. Z1A6 | reverse complement strand
CCCATAAAAAGAAAAATGCCAGTCAGCTTAACTGACTGGCATTAGCCTAATGGCTCCTTTTTTATTTTCTTCAATTACACAAACTGCTTAAAACCTGAGTGTACACACGGTATACTAAGGGTAATTTTCACGCTACTTCTTAGATAGTAAAAAGCCAAATATGCAAAAATATGACGTAAAAACCTTTCAAGGTTTGATCCTGGCTTTACAGGATTATTGGGCGCAGCAAGGCTGTGTCATTATTCAACCACTTGATATGGAAGTGGGCGCAGGGACATTTCACCCGCAAACTTTTTTAAAGTCTATTGGCCCAGAGCCAATGGCGAGTGCATACGTGCAACCGTGTCGTCGTCCTACCGATGGTCGCTACGGTGAAAATCCAAATCGCTTACAACACTACTACCAATTCCAGGTAGTTTTAAAGCCATCGCCAGATAACATCCAAGAGCTTTATTTAGGCTCTTTAGCGGCAATGGGTATCGACACACTAACTCACGAAGTTCGCTTTGTAGAAGACAACTGGGAATCACCTACGTTAGGTGCGTGGGGACTAGGTTGGGAAATTTGGTTAAACGGCATGGAAGTAACGCAGTTTACCTACTTCCAACAGGTTGGTGGTATTGAGTGTTCACCAGTAACGGGTGAGATCACTTACGGCCTAGAGCGTTTAGCAATGTACATTCAAGGCGTAGATAGTATTTACGACTTAGTATGGGCAGACGGTCCACTAGGGCGTGTAACATACGGCGATGTGTTCCATCAAAATGAAGTAGAGCAGTCTACTTACAATTTTGAACACGCAAACGTAGAAGACTTATTTGCTCAGTTTGATAAATGTGAAGCAGAGAGCCAAAAGTTAATTGAAGCAAACTTACCACTACCGGCTTACGAGCAAGTAATGAAAGCATCGCACGCATTTAACTTACTAGACGCACGCCACGCAATTTCGGTAACCGAACGTCAACGTTATATTTTACGCGTACGTGCGTTATCAAAAGCGTGTGCACAAAGTTACTATGACAAACGCGAAGCGCTTGGTTTCCCGCTGTGTAAGGATAAGTAAGTATGTCAGCACAAAATTTATTAGTAGAAATTGGCACAGAAGAGTTGCCACCAAAAGCACTGCGTAAATTAGCAGAAGCTTTTGCTGCAAACTTAACTGCAGAGCTAGAAACACTAGAGTTAGCACATCAAGGTGTAAGCTGGTATGCATCGCCTCGTCGTTTAGGTTTACAAGTAAAAGCGCTTGAAGCTAAGCAACAAGACAAAGAAGTTGAAAAACGCGGCCCAGCAACCAAAGCCGCATTTGACGGTGACGGTAACCCAACAAAAGCAGCAATGGGTTGGGCACGTGGTTGTGGTATTGAAGTAAAAGACGCACAAACACTTGAGACTGATAAAGGCGCATGGTTATTGCACATTGCTAAAGTAGCAGGGCAAGAAACTAAAACGCTAATGACAGGTGCAATTACTAAAGCGTTGGCTAAATTACCAATTCCTAAACCAATGCGTTGGGGCGCGAATAAAACACAATTTATTCGACCAGTGCATACGGTAACTATTTTGTTTGGTGATGAGTTACTTGAAGGTGAGATCCTTGGTAAGAAAATAACTAACCAGCTTCAGGGTCATCGTTTTCACCACCCAGAAAAAATTAGTATAAACCATGCAGATGACGTTTTTGACGTACTTAAATCTGCTTACGTTATTGCTGATTACGAACAACGTAAAGCGCAAATTCGTACACAAATAGAAGAAGCTGCAAAAGCAGTTAACGCTATTGTTGCTATGGATGAAGATCTACTAGAAGAAGTAACATCACTTGTAGAGTGGCCAGTTACTTTAACGGCAACATTTGAAGAAGCATTTTTAGATGTACCAGCCGAAGCGTTAATCTATACCATGAAAGACGATCAAAAATATTTCCCGTTATTAGATCAAAACGGCAAACTTTTAAATAAGTTTTTGTTTGTATCTAACATCGAAAGTAAAGATCCAAGCGTCGTTATTTCTGGTAACGAAAAAGTAGTACGCCCACGTTTAGCTGATGCACAGTTTTTCTTTGAAACAGATAAAAAGAAAACTCTAGAAAGCCGACTAGAATCGCTTGATAGCGTATTGTTCCAAAAGCAACTTGGTACGCTTAAAGATAAGTCTGCGCGTATTAGTGAGCTTGCAGGTTATATTGCTGAGCAATTAGGTGCTGATAAAGCATTAGCAGAGCGCGCTGGTCTATTAAGTAAAACAGACTTAATGACTGAAATGGTAATGGAATTTACCGACGTGCAAGGTGTAATGGGAATGCATTACGCTCGCCATGACGGTGAAGCCGAGGATGTAGCCATAGCGCAAAACGAGCAGTACATGCCACGCTTTGCAGGCGACAACTTACCTACAAATTTAATTAGCTGCGCAGTAGCGATTGCTGATAAGTTTGACACGCTGGTGGGTATTTTTGGTATAGGCCAAGCACCTAAAGGTGACAAAGACCCATTTGCTCTTCGTCGTGCTGCTATTGGTGCACTTCGCATTATGGTAGAAAAAGAACTACCACTTGATATTTTAGACCTAGTAGCTAAATCGCAAACATTGTTTGGCGACAAGTTAACTAACTTAAATGTATCAGCTGATGTATTTGAATTTATGCTAGGGCGCTTCCGTGCTTGGTATCAAGACGAAGGTATTGAAGTAGACGTAATTCAAGCAGTGCTTGCACGTCGTCCGACTAAACCTGTTGATTTTGATCGCCGTGTTAAAGCCGTAAGCCACTTCCGTACATTAGACGCAGCAGAAGCGCTTGCAGCAGCTAATAAGCGTGTAGGTAATATTCTGGCTAAAAACGACATTACCAGGCAAGGTAGTGTTGATGAGAGCTTATTAAGCGACGACGCTGAAAAAGTATTAGCATCACAAGTAGCAAAATTTGCCACTGACCTTGCACCACTTTACGCAGATGGAAACTACCAAGAAGCATTAAGCCAATTGGCAGGTATTCGCGAAAGTGTTGATAACTTTTTTGACAACGTAATGGTTATGGCCGACGATGAAGCTGTTAAGCAAAATCGTCTTGCGCTGCTAAGCCAGTTAAGCGGATTGTTTTTAGGTATTGCAGATATTTCTGTTTTACAAAAATAACACCGATTAGCTATTTTAAAAGCCAGCATTTTGCTGGCTTTTTAGTTTTCACTGTACGCAAAGGATACCCATTGATGATTTCTATGAAACGAATTTTAACCTTAGCAATTGCTGGTTTACTTACCGCATGTACTAGTCAAATTTCGATTAACGATGTATTGCCACAACAAGAGCTAGATAAAACAATTTACCTAAGAGGCGACTTTACGCTTTGGGATGCTGAACCTCAGTATCAATTTATGCCAGTAGGCACTGCGCTTTATCAAGCTGAAGTAAAGTTTTCTAGCCCTGGTAAAGTGTACGAATTTAAAATAGCAGATGCCGATTTTAGCGAAGGTTACAACTGCGGTTACAGCGATGCACAACCTGCAGGGCAAAAACTAACACTCGGCCAACCTGCAGTTGCCGATTGTAGTACTATTTATAATTACTTTAGCTACACGCCAGCAATAAAAGGCACGTACATAGTAAGTATTGATTACAGTGACTACGATAAGCCACAAGTGACGATAACGAAGAAGTAAATTCGCTACCTATTTTTGTGTTTAAAGCTTTTTTGGAGACTATTGTATTTTGATATCGTAGTCTTATCTAAAAGGAATTTTTAATGATTAAATTGAAAGTGATAGAGCGAGAGAGCAAATCAGATATAGAAACGTTGATATTAGATTGGGCTAAAAAAGCTACACCAATATATGATGGGAAGT
>NZ_WTKW01000373.1:0-3871 GCF_011378745.1 Pseudoalteromonas sp. Z1A6 | reverse complement strand
AATATGGATAATAGCAATCGGCACAAACCTTTAAACTGCTTTAAATTTAACCACAAAAAAACCCTTAAGCATATAACTTAAGGGTTTTTAAATTTAGCTTAAAAGCTAAGCAAAAATTACTCTTCGCTTGATACTTCTTTTTCTACAACACTAATTGCAAGCTCAGCTAACGAATCAAGGTTAGGTTTACTTGGCGCGTTAGTTAATAAACACGATGCTTGTGTTGTTTTAGGGAAAGCAATAACGTCACGAATATTATCGGTACCACATAAAAGCATTGCTAAACGGTCAAGACCAAATGCTAAACCTGCATGTGGTGGTGTGCCGTATTTAAGTGCATCAAGTAAAAAGCCAAACTTATCTTGTTGCTCTTGCTCGTTAATACCTAAAATTCTAAATGCAGTTTCTTGCATTTCTGCATTATGAATACGTACAGAACCACCACCCACTTCGTAGCCGTTTAATACCATATCGTAGGCATCTGAAATTGCTGCTGCTGGGTTTGCTTCAAGCTCACTTGCAGTAATATCTTTTGGTGCAGTGAATGGATGATGTACAGCATGTAATGTGCCTTCGTCATCTTCTTCAAACATTGGGAAGTCTACAACCCAAAGTGGTGCCCAGCTATTAAGGTTAGTGATTTCTAAATCAACACCAATCTTAACGCGCAGTGCGCCCATAGCTTCATTTACTGTGTTGCGCTTATCGGCACCGAATAAAATAATATCGCCCGACTGTGCATTAGTACGCTCAAGCAATTTAGTAATTACGTCTTCGTTTAAAAACTTAGCCACTGGTGATTGAACGCCTTCAGCGCCTACAGTGTGGTCGTTTACTTTCATCCACGCCATGCCTTTAGCGCCGTAAATACCAATAAACTTAGTGTAATCGTCAAGTTGTTTACGAGAAAGCTTAGCGCCACCCGGTACTGTTAATACAGCAACACGGCCTTTTTCGTCGTTAGCCGGACCTGAAAAAACATTAAACTCTACGTCTTTCACTAAATCAGCAATATCAACTAATTTCATTGGGTTACGTAAATCAGGCTTATCAGAACCGTAAAGGCTCATTGCCTCGCTGTAAGGCATGATTGGAAAATCGCCTAAATCAACGTTTAACAATGTTTGCCACATTTCGCGGATCATTTTTTCAGTCATACCACGTACTTGATCAGAGCTCATGAACGAGGTTTCTATATCTATTTGGGTAAATTCTGGTTGGCGATCGGCACGTAAATCTTCATCACGGAAACATTTAACAATTTGGTAGTAACGGTCAAAACCCGACATCATCAACAATTGCTTAAACAACTGCGGCGACTGTGGTAATGCGTAAAAGCTACCTTTATGAACACGGCTCGGTACTAAGTAATCGCGTGCGCCTTCTGGCGTTGCTTTAGTAAGCACAGGTGTTTCGATGTCTAAAAAGCCGTTTTCATCTAAAAAGCGACGAACAAAGCTGCTTGCTTTAGCACGTAATTTAATACGATCACTCATTTCTAAACGACGTAAATCTAAGTAACGGTATTTTAAACGACGCTCTTCTGAGTTTACTTGGTTAAAATCAAGTGGAAGCGGTTCAGAGCGGTTAATAATATTAAGCTCTTTACCTAAAATTTCGATCTCTCCAGTTGCCATGTCTTTGTTTACTTGGCTGTCTGGGCGTGCGCGAACAACACCTTTTAACTGAACACAAAATTCTTGGCGAAGTGTATTAGCTGAACTCATTAATTCTTCAATGTCAGAATCGAATACAACTTGTACTAAACCTTCTCTATCGCGTAAATCGACAAAGATAAGTCCACCAAGGTCACGTCGTTTGTTGATCCAGCCACATAGTTCTACTTCTTGATCTACGTGAGTTTTATTTAGCTGTCCGCAATATATAGAGCGCATAGTTTTCCTGTCAGATAAAAGGCTTAAACGGTTAAAGTTATTTGTTTTAAGGCGTGTGATTTAAAAAACAGGTCACCACAATACAAATAAAGCCGTTAGCAATCTAAAAATAATCAAATTAAGCTCTGCATTATACTCAACTAACATTAAGATGCTAGGGCGTGTTGAACGTTGGTGGTTGAATTTGCAGCAGTATGTTTGGCTTTTAGGCAAGGCAGAGTCTATGCAGTGTGGTTACTCCCCATAAATAGGCGATAACGCAGCATAAATGCCAAACATGCGCTGCCCTTTGGGTTCTTTCTAGGGACGATTAACTCTTTGTTACTCGGTTTTTACTTAGCCCACTAGGTTACAAACCTCGCGCCGCGATTAAATCGTCCCTAGATTGAACGAATTTCAATCCACAAAGTTCAACACGCCCTAGCCGTGTAAGGCTTTTACCCTTGAATTTACAGCAGCTCGTTTTGTTATTTGCTACACTATCGCCACTTTATAATAAGGCGCTAGTTTGTATGTTATATATTGGATGCCCGCAGTGGTCGAGCAACGCATGGAAAGGCAATTTATTTTCAAGCCAATGTAAAAACGCCGATATGCTTAGCCAATACGCGCAGCATTTTAATTCTGTTGAAGGCAATACCAGCTTTTACGCCGATCCATCGCCAAGCACCGTATTGCGCTGGGCAAATAGCGTACCCGACGATTTTAAATTTACTTTTAAGTTTAATCGTCGCTTTAGCCACGAACTACACCTTACTAATATACAAACTGAGCTTACTGATTGGCTTACCTTGTTCTCCCCTATTTTAGAAAAAACGGGGCAAATCATGCTGCAATTGCCAAAAGCCTTTGGCCCAAACGATTTACCCAAACTCGCACAGTTTATTAGCCTGTTACCAAAAGAGATTAATTACGGTGTAGAAGTACGCCATGCTGCATTTTTTCAAAAAGGTGAAGCCGAAATAGCGCTTAATCAGCTATTAATAGCGAACAATATAAATCGCATATCTATGGATACGCGCGCACTATTTGCGGTAAAACCTACTACCGAAGCACTAATAGATGCACAGCAAAAAAAGCCACATTTACCAGTGCACGCTATTGCTACAGGCTCGCAGCCTATGGCGCGCTTTGTAATAGCCGATTTGCAAAACGACTATAAACCCTTTTATAAACCGTGGCTGAGCAAAGTAAAGCAATGGCTTGATGAAGGTAAAACACCCTATGTGTTTTTTCATACCGCCGATAACCGAGAAGCACCGTTATTAGCTCGCCAGTTTTGTAAGGACCTAGGTTATAATCACAAAGCATTAAACCCATTTACTGGCGAAAAAGAAGCCCACCAGCCGGCACTTTTTTAAATAATAAGATTAGAGAATATAAATGAGTGAATACGCACGTTACTTTACCGGCTACCCTGCAAACATTGTTGAGCAAGTATTAAGCCTAATTAACAACAAAAAGGTAAGTGACTACTTACTTAAAAAATACCCGCAAGCGCATACCATAACCAGCGATAAGTTACTTTATAGCTACGCCACCGAGCTTAAAAAACAGTATTTAAAAAACGCCCTGCCGTTTGGCCGTGCGGCGTTTAAAAAACAAGGCGATATGGTCACCAATGCACTCGGTACACATACGTATCGAATGCAAGGTAAAACCCGTAAGCACGATTTAGCGATAAACAGCGACTTGCTCCGCGCTCCCGAGCCGTTATTAAAAGCGTTAGTAGTACACGAACTCGCCCACTTTAAAGAAAAAGACCATAACAAAGGCTTTTACCAACTTTGTTGCCACATGGAGCCGCAGTATCACCAATTGGAATTAGATTTAAGGATATTTTGTGTGGTAGTAGCGATGGGAGAGAATCCTTATTTATGAGTACCTTGTTAAATAATAAGCACTGCTCAAAGCTAGGGTTAAAATATTGGCAAAAAACAATTATTTTAATATTTCTGATAAAGGGACATCTTTTT
>NZ_WTKW01000372.1:0-3881 GCF_011378745.1 Pseudoalteromonas sp. Z1A6 | reverse complement strand
TCGTTTGGATCGGTCAACCGGTCATTTTCTTAACTGATCGGCATTAGGCTAAATGCCCCTTAGTGTTACATAAAAAGATTATACAAAAAGATTATATAAAAGTAGTTAGTCGTACTTTGCTTCTAGCTCATTAGCTGTATGAAACTTCTCATGAATTTGTAATTGCTCGTCGTATTTAACGAGGTTTTTAAAGTGCGCTAATTGACCTGAGTTTTTAACTATTTCAACAATAAACGACATCATAAAATCAGCTCCCGTTAGGGTATCGCCCACTAAATAACGTTTACCTTCAAGGCGGTCGTTAAAGTAGCTAATTACTTTAGCTGTTTCAGCGTCAGCATAGCCTTCTAAAAACTGCGTTTTAGCGCCGTCTTTTAGTACAAACATTTTAAGTAAAAGCGGTAAAATTGCTGAGCTTTCTGCAAAGTGCAGCCATTGCTGGTAGTCAACATATTCAGCGGTATCTACTTTTGGAGCAAATTTACCATTGCCGTATTTAGTAATAAGGTAATCGGTAATAGCGCCTGATTCAGCAATAATTAAACCGCCATCTTCAATTACCGGTGACTTACCAAGTTGATGAATATGCTTTAATTCGTCAGGGGCTAAAAATGTGTCTTTATTACGCTGATAAGCCACAATTTCGTAGTCAACATTTAGCTCTTCTAAAAGCCAAATTACGCGTTTAGAACGTGATTTATTTAAATGGTGTAGTTTGATCATGTCAGTCCTTTTGTGGCTTGTAAGGACTTGGCCTTACAAACCGTTTAAAATTAAAGTGGGTTATTAATTTTAACCACAGTTTTACCAAAGTTTTTACCGCATATCATGTCGTTGAACGCGCCTACTGTATTTTCGATGCCTTCTACCATGTGCTCACGGTATTGAATTTTTCCGTCTTGTAGCCATTTTTGCATGTCTTGTGCAAACTCGTCGTAACGGTCGCCGTAATCATCAAAAATGATAAAGCCTTGCATTTTAATACGCTTAGTAAGCAATTGACCCATTAGCATACCTAAACGGTCTGGGCCTTCTGGCAAGCTAGTAGCGTTATATTGCGATACTAAACCACACAATGGTACGCGCGCTGCGGTATTTAGTAATGGTAGTACGGCGTCGAATACTTTACCGCCCACATTTTCGTAGTAAACATCAATGCCTTTATCACAGGCTTTTTCTAACTGCTCTGCAAAGTCATCAGCTTTGTGATCAATACAGGCATCAAACCCTAGTTTTTCAACTGCGTGTGCACATTTTTCGCTGCCACCAGCAACACCCACTACTTTACAGCCTTTAATTTTAGCTATTTGACCAACCGTTGCACCTACTGGGCCTGTTGCTGCTGCAACAACTACGGTTTCGCCTTCTTTAGGCTGGCCAATATCAAGTAAACCCATGTAAGCAGTAAAGCCAGGCATACCCATAATACCTAATGCGTATGAAGGGTTTGCAGGCTCTTTACCTAACTGCATTAAGCCTTCGCCATTGGTAATGGCGTAATCTTGCCAACCTGTGTAGGCAAGTACCCACTCGCCTTCGTTAAACTTATCGCTTTTAGACTCTTCTACTTGGCACACGGTTGCGCCAACCATTACATCGCCAATATTAACAGGGTCAGCGTACGACTTAGCATCGCTCATACGACCACGCATATACGGGTCTAGCGATAGGTAAATAGTGCGTAGTAAAACTTCGCCGTCTTTTAATGCAGGAAGCTCTACCGTTTTTAATTTAAAGTTTTCATCTGTTGGAGCGCCATTAGGGCGTGATTCAAGAGTAAGTTGGCGACTAGTCGTAGACATATAAGATCTCCTATTAATATAAATAAACTACTTACCGAATGTTTACGCTTTAAAAATCGTGATCAGCTAAACAATAATGCGCGGCTAAGCAGTATGAATATGTACAATGCGTACCTTAATAAAGGAGTTTTGGGCGGGTGGTTGATAATTCAACCTTTGCAGAGTATTTATTCTAAATGGTTTATTTTAGCTTGCTAAAAATATGGCTATTGTAAAACACCCCGTTTTTATAAATGGCCTGTTTAAGCACAGCCTCTTGCTCAAAGCCACTTTTAATAAGTGCTTTCATAGAGCCGGTATTACCAGCAAACACAGCGCCAAAAATTCTGTTTATGTGTGAGCTTGCAAACGCTTCATTGCATATAAGTTCAATAGCGCGAGTAATAATGCCTTGCCCCCAATAGGCTTTATTTAGCCAATAACCAATTTCGCCACTGTGGCTGTATTCAAATTCGCCGGGAGTTACACCAATACAGCCCGCAAATTGCCCATTTACCTCAATGGCTTTAACTGTTGCATCAATTACGCCGTTTTTTGAGCCTTGGTTTATCCACCAATCAGCATCGGCTTGCGTATAAGGAAACGGAATTTTTGACGATAAATAACGCGTTACCTGTTCATCATTTAAGGTGCTAATAATAAAAGGCGCGTCTTGGGCTTTAAACTCTCTGAGGGTGATCATATTTTTTCATAAATTTTTAGTATGCACACTAACTTAACAATCATTTAAGAGTTAAACAATCAGAACCTAAATTAAACGGTTTACGGCTATTACTTTGTTTTAAAGTCCTCTAATATAAGCAAAATATTACACCTATTTTAGATGCCATTATGCACCCTCACATTAAAGCGCTTTATAACAGCGCCCAAAAACCAAGCCGTTTAATTATTGGTTTAATGAGCGGTACCTCGTTGGACGGGCTTGATGTTGCACTGTGTAAAGTAACGGGCGCGGGCTTAAATACACACATTGAGGTTTTAAATTTTACTACTGTTGATTACAACGACGATTATAAAACTAAAATAAAGCAGGTATTTGCTAAGCGAGAATGCGATTTAGAGATTGTTACTTTACTGCACCCGTGGGTAGGTAAACTCCATGGCAATATGGTTAACCAGTGCTTAGCTAAGTGGAATATAAACCCTGCAAGTATTGATGTAATAGCAAGCCACGGGCAAACCATTTATCACTGCCCGCAGTCGCAGCATAACCACAAAAGCTTTACTAATGGCACCTTACAAATTGGCGATAGTGACCAAATAGCCGTTACTACGGGTATTACAACCATTGGTGATTTTAGACAAAAACACATAGCCGCAGGAGGCGAGGGCGCACCACTGGCTGTGTATGGCGATTATTTGTATTTTTCGAGCGCTGCTGAGAGTCGGATTTTGCTAAATATGGGCGGCATTGCTAACTTAACGTTTTTACCCAAAAATGGTGATGCAAACGGTGTGTTTAGCTCCGACATTGGCCCCGGTAATACCATTATGGATGCCTACGTACAGCAACATTTTAAAGATATGCATTATGACGATGGCGCAAAAATAGCAAAAGCAGGCAAGATAAATACACCATTATTGAATGCATTGTGTAATAACGCATTTTTTAAACTCCCAATGCCTAAAACCACAGGGCCTGAGGTATTTAACTTAGCGTATTTAAATGCTGCACAGCAGGTTACAAATACTCACCATTTAAGCCATGAAGATGTAATGGCCACCTTAAATACCTTTACTGCAACCGTTATAGCA
Source organism: Pseudoalteromonas sp. Z1A6 (assembly GCF_011378745.1). NCBI lineage: Bacteria > Pseudomonadati > Pseudomonadota > Gammaproteobacteria > Alteromonadales > Pseudoalteromonadaceae > Pseudoalteromonas > Pseudoalteromonas sp. Z1A6. The sequence goes on along the minus strand of NZ_WTKW01000372.1, from coordinate 324 downwards.
AATGCATTAAACGAGTGTGCAGAGCGCGCACAAAATTGTGTGGTGTATGCAAGTGGTGGCGGTATTCATAACCCGTTGCTAATGGCGCAACTTACAGCGCTTTGCCCACGTATTAAGGCTTTTAAAAACACCGACGATTTAGGTATAAACCCCGACGCAAAAGAGGCTGTACTATTTGCTATTTTAGCAAACGAATGCCTAGCAGGAGAGCAGCAACACCTAAGTAATACTGCACAAGGTATTGCGGGAGTTACTATGGGTAAAGTAAGTTTTGCAGACTAGGGCGTGTTGATCTTTGTGGATTGAAATTTGTTCAATCTAGGG
>NZ_WTKW01000371.1:0-3892 GCF_011378745.1 Pseudoalteromonas sp. Z1A6 | reverse complement strand
CCTCTAAGTTATAAATCTAAATCTGTTAGCCTATAATTCTATTAAATAATTTCTACTTTAATCCATTCAATGCCTAGTTAGCCTGTTTTTTATTCAGTTAGTCTCTATAGTCCCTTATCTAGTCCAAATAATTGCCCCCTATACTCGACTATCATAAATATTAGGTTATAATGCCGCGTCTATTGTTTAACATAGTGCCCGAAGGGCAAAGCAGCAATGGTATCTCATGGTAGCGACGGATGCTTTTAAGTGTGAAAAACCGCTTAAACTTTATCAAGACTCATGCAGATCACTTTGTTTGTAAAGGAAGGCGAACAGTCGCCAAAATTGAATATTGAGGTAAATCATGCAAGTTTCTGTTGAGACGACCCAAGGCCTTGAGCGCCGTATAACTATCACCGTTCCTTCAGAGAACGTTGAGACCGAAGTAAAAAAACGCCTACAACAACTGTCAAAAACACAGCGTATAGATGGTTTCCGTGCTGGTAAAGTTCCAGTATCTGTAATTAACAAGCGTTTTGGCCCTGCAGTTCGTCAAGAAGTTGCTGGCGAAGTAATGCAACGTAATTACATTGAAGCAATCGTTTCTGAAAAAATCAATCCAGCTGGCGCGCCTACATTCGCACCTAAATCACTTGAAGCAGGTAAAGATTTAGAATTCTCAGCAACGTTCGAAGTTTACCCTGAAGTTGAAGTTCAAGGTTTAGATAAAATTACTGTTGAGAAACCAGCGGTAACAGTGACTGACGAAGATTTAGCTAACATGCTAGAAACACTTCGTAAGCAACACGCAGCGTGGGCTGATGTTGATGCAGCTGCTGGCGAAAACGACCGTGTAACAGTTGATTTCGTAGGTACTATCGACGGTGAAGTATTTGAAGGCGGCAAAGCTGAAGACTTCCCATTAGAACTTGGCCAAGGTCGTATGATCCCAGGTTTTGAAGATAACATCGTAGGTAAAAAAGCAGGCGAAGAAGTAGTTGCTGATGTAACTTTCCCTGATGATTACCACGCTGAAAACTTAAAAGGTAAAGCGGCTCAATTCACTATCACAGTGAAAAAAGTTGAAGCGCAAGAATTACCAGAATTAAGCGAAGAGTTTGCAACTAAATTCGGTGTTACCGAAGGCGGCGTAGACGCGCTTAAAGAAGAAGTTAAAAAGAACATGACACGTGAGCTAGACCAAGCGGTTAAAGCAAGCGTTAAAGACCAAGCAATCAAAGGTCTTTTAGCTAACAACGAAATCGAAGTGCCTAAAGCACTTGTTGATCAAGAAGTTGATGCTCTACGTCAGCAAGCAGCTCAACGTTTTGGCGGCGACGCTCAAAACATGCCAGAGCTTCCAGCTGAATTGTTCCACGAGCAAGCTGTAACACGTGTTAAAACTGGCCTTTTATTAGGTGAAGTGATTAAAGCTAACGAGATTAAAGTTGATGACGCTAAAGTTGAAGCATTAATCGCAACGGTAGCTTCTGCATACGAAGATCCAACTGAAGTAGTAGAATACTACAAAGGTAATGATCAACTTATGCAGCAAATGCGTAATGTAGCAATGGAAGAGCAAGCTGTTGAAGCTATTTTAGCTAAAGCAGTTGTTACTGATGTTGAAAAAGCATTTGATGACATCATGAATCCACAGCAAGGTGCTTAATAAGTCATTGACTTAAGCTCTCGCTAACGATTAAATGGCTCGTGCTACTCTGTTTATACAGCGTGCCCGGGCCATTTTAGTTTTTGGCTCTAAATTTGCGAAAAACGATAACTATGCTTCCTTATAATAAGGATAAGTATAAGCGCATAAGGAATTAAATAAGTATGAATACTGGTATTACAGATCCCCTAAATGCATTGGTCCCAATGGTTGTTGAACAAACACCGAAAGGCGAGCGCTCGTATGATATTTATTCGAGATTATTAAAAGAGCGTATTATCTTTTTAACAGGTCAAGTTGAAGACAACATGGCAAATCTGATTTTAGCGCAAATGCTATTTTTAGAATCAGAAAATCCTGATAAAGATATCTTTTTATACATCAACTCACCAGGTGGTTCAGTAACTGCGGGTATGGCTATTTACGACACAATGAACTTCATCAAACCAGATGTAAGTACAATATGTGTAGGTCAAGCTGCTAGCATGGGTGCTTTTTTACTTACCGCTGGTGCAAAAGGTAAGCGTTTTTGTTTACCTAATTCTCGCGTGATGATTCACCAACCATTAGGTGGCTTCCAAGGTCAAGCGTCTGACTTTGAAATACACGCTAGAGAAATACTGTCTATTAAAGACAAACTAAATCGCTTAATGGCTGATCATACAGGTCAACCTTTAGATGTGATTTCAAAAGATACTGACCGTGATAACTTTATGAGTGCCACGCAAGCTGTAGATTACGGCATTGTAGATTCAGTATTTACAAATCGCGATAAAAAGTAAGCGTTTGGTAAATAGGTAATCTGTTTACCACTTTGAGTTACTATGCGAAAAAATTAAATTTTGGTATAGTTAAAACGTATTGAAATAGCTGCCAATTAGTTTGGCAGCCAACGTATAAAATGAGGTAGCTGAATGTCTGACACTCCTACAGACGGCGACAAAAGTAGTAAATTGTTATACTGTTCTTTTTGTGGAAAAAGCCAGCATGAAGTGCGTAAATTAATTGCGGGCCCTTCAGTATACGTTTGTGATGAATGTGTAGAGCTGTGTAACGATATAATCAGGGAAGAAATAAAAGACATTGCTCCTAAGCATGATACGTCTGATAAACTACCTGTACCTAAAGAGATTCGTAAACACTTAGACGATTATGTTATTGGTCAAGACCATGCTAAAAAAGTATTGTCTGTAGCGGTATATAACCATTACAAACGCCTGCGCAATCAATCGACTAAGCAAGATATTGAACTTAGTAAAAGTAATATACTATTAATCGGTCCAACAGGTAGTGGTAAAACATTACTTGCTGAAACGTTAGCACGCCTACTAGACGTGCCGTTTACAATGGCTGATGCAACTACATTAACTGAAGCCGGTTATGTGGGTGAAGATGTTGAAAACATCATTCAAAAACTTTTACAAAAATGTGATTACGATGTAGAAAAAGCCCAACGTGGTATTGTTTACATTGATGAAATTGATAAAATTTCTCGCAAATCAGATAACCCATCAATTACGCGTGATGTATCAGGTGAAGGTGTGCAGCAAGCACTGCTTAAACTGATTGAAGGTACTGTTGCATCAGTTCCACCTCAAGGTGGTCGTAAGCATCCACAGCAAGAGTTTTTACAAGTAGATACGTCTAAAATCTTGTTTATTTGTGGTGGTGCATTTTCGGGCTTAGATAAAGTTATTGAGCAACGTAGCCATAAAAATACCGGTATTGGTTTTGGCGTTAGCGTAAAAGAGTCTGCGGCGAGCCGTTCTTTAAGTGATACATTTAAAGACGTAGAGCCAGAAGATTTAGTAAAATACGGCTTAATTCCTGAGTTTATTGGTCGTTTACCAGTGGTTGCAACATTAACTGAACTTGATGAAGCTGCATTGATACAAATATTAAGCGAACCTAAAAACGCCATTACTAAGCAGTTTTCTGTTTTGTTTGGTATGGAAGATGTTGAACTTGAGTTCCGCGAAGATGCTTTAGCTGCCATTGCCCACAAAGCAATGGAGCGTAAAACAGGTGCACGTGGTCTTCGTTCAATCGTTGAAGGTGTATTGCTTGATACTATGTACGAGCTTCCTTCAATGGATGATGTAAGCAAAGTGGTTATTGATGAAACCGTTATTAAAGGTGAATCAGACCCAATCTTGATTTATGAAAATAATAAACAAGATAAAGCTGCATCAGAATAGTTTTTAAGCTATTTGAATGAAAAAAGGAGCCTTAGGCTCCTTT
>NZ_WTKW01000370.1:0-3904 GCF_011378745.1 Pseudoalteromonas sp. Z1A6 | reverse complement strand
CTTTAAGAATTAGAGATTAAAGCGTTTCTTTAAATAATTTATGAATACGGCGATATTCGTCTAACCAACTTGAAGGCTGTACAAAACCATGTGGTTCAACAGGGAATATAGCTGTTTCAAAGTTTTGCTTTTCTAGCTCTATTAAGCGCTGTACTAAACGCACTGAGTCTTGAAAAAACACGTTATCGTCAACCATGGGTGCGTTAATTAATAAACGTTTGTTTAAACCCTCAGCGTAATAAATTGGCGAGCTGCGCTCATATGCAATCGGGTCAACATCAGGATGGTTTAATATATTAGCCGTATAACCTGTGTTGTAATGTGCCCAGTCGGTAACAGGTCGTAGTGCTGCACCCGATTGAAATAACTCAGGCGCGGTAAACAATGCCATAAAGGTCATAAAGCCGCCGTATGAGCCACCATAAGTACCAACTGCTTTGGTATCAACGTTGGCATTTTGCGCCATCCATTTAACGCCATCGGCTAAATCTTGTGTTTCAGGTGTGCCCATTTGACGATAAATCGCGGTGCGCCAATCACGGCCGTAACCTTTAGATGCGCGGTAATCCATATCCATTACTATGTAACCTTCATCAGCGAGCAATGAATGGAACATAAATTCACGAAAATAAACCGAAAACCCCATATGTGAGTTTTGTAAGTAACCCGCGCCGTGATTAAAAATAACCGCTTTGCGGTTTTTACCTACTTCACCCTCAACGTAATCAGCTGGGTAATACACTTTTGCGTATATAGGTTGATCAGTATGGCTCGATGGCACAGCAACAATTTTAGGGGCTGTTAGCTTTTTAGCTAAAAACTCATCCGACACAGTATGCGTTAATCGCGTTGCTTTCGTATTGGCTTGAGCATCTGCTACATAAAGCTCATTAGGCTTGGTAATTGTAGAGTGCTTAAGGAGTAACTTAGTTTCATCTGGGCTTAACGTGTAATCAGTCATGCCATTTAAGTCAGTAACTTGCTCGCTATTACCTGTTTGCGGGTTAACACGGTAAATTTCGTACAGGCCTGGGTGCTCAACATTCGCTTTGTAATAAATTGCGCTGTCGTCGCTGGTAAGCGTTAAGTTAGAAACCTCAAATTGGCCTTGTGTTAGCACAGTTGCTTTGCCGTTAATTGGTTTTTTATAAAGCTGGCTATAACCCGACTCTTCCGATAGGTAATAAAGCGTGTTCGAGTTATGTAACCAGCCAAAGTCGTTAAACGCATAAGCAATCCATGCATCGTCATGAAGGCGATGTTGCGACACAAGTTTGTTGCTTTTAAAATCAACGGTAGCAAGCCAGCGGTCTTTGTTGTCCCATGCTTCGAGCATGACAGCTACTTGCGAGCCGTCATCGTTCCATACTATTGGGCTTTGCTCAAAACCCCAGTCCATAATAAGGTTAATGCCACGAGGCGCCTTTTTAGACTTATATGTTTTACCATCACGTGCATAATTTTCTTTTTTAACTGCGGCTAAAACATCTTCATCAAAGCCCGGTAAGGTATTAAAGCTAAGTGATGTTTGCTCTTTGTTAGTTAAATTGATGTACACAAGCTTTGAGGTTTCTTCTTTAGCATCGGCTACACGGCGGCGTGCTTTTTTAGGTTCTATAGTGGCGTCATTTGTAATGTAGTTAGGCATAATATCGCCATCACCACGCCAATCTGTTTGCTTTTGTACAACGACTAACAGCGCATCACCATTTGGCGAAAGCTGTGCTTCTGCAACTTTATTACCCTCACCTAAGTAGTAAGCTGTGTTAGCAATTGAATCGTTTTGTTCATTAATTTGCTCATTACGTGCTTGCTTAACTTTTTTATTTTTTTGTTGAAGCGCCACAAACTTAATCAATTTATGCTGCTCTTTAGCAATATACGTGCTTGGCTCTTCAATCCCTTTTGGCTCATCAGCAAGTTTTAAGTTAGCAAGCTCGCTCGTTAAGCCTGTTTTTAAATCAACTTTAAAAAATACATTGCCTTGGCGGTAAACTAAATCGCCATTATTTAAAAATTGTGGTTTAGATTCGCTTGCTGATGTCGCTGTAATTTGTTTAAGTTCACCGGTTTTTAGGTTTTTAACAAACACATTGCCTTTAAACGTGTAGGCCGCCATTGTTTTATTTTTTGAATAAACGACTTTATTTGAACCCACAGTATGAAGTTTATTAAGTGCAATTTGCTCTGCTGTTTGGCTAGTAACAGATTGGCTAAATAAATCGCGTAGTGTATTACCTTGCTCTTTTTGAGCATAAATAATAGTAGCCGAATCGCTAGCCCAATAAGCGCTCTCTGGTTGATTGCCCATCCAATCAGGATCGGCCATTGCTTGTTCTAACGTTATTTTTTGTGAGCCGATATCTGCTGGCGTGTTTACAACCGCAGCAACCGATGTTGCTGGTAAAGCACTTTGCTGTGTTGATGAGGTGTTAGCGGTCGCGCTACAACCTGCAAGCATGACACTTGAGGCAACAGCTAAGGCCACTAACGTTTTAGATGAAGAAAAATTAAAAATCATAGTGCTTCTATACGGTTATTATAATTAAGCCGTATTTAAGCAGAAGCACTCAAGTTATTGCAATTTTTTAAGATAAATAGCCATTAAACAGGGTAAAGCTCAGTTTACTAGCGCATCCCCTGTTAATAGGCGTTATTCAACTATTAAATCAAGCCACACCAGTCGATGATCGCTCGATGCGTTTCTGTCTTTAATTAAACGATATTCATTGCTCGTTTTAGTTGGCCAAAACACACCACCGTCTTTAACTTTTAAGCCGTAGTTTGACGGTAGTACGTAATCAACACGCGCTTGCCAATTAGCACTGTAATTTTGTGCATAAGGCACAGCATACTGCTCTTTAGCGCCCTCACTTTTTGGAACAAAGCTTGCATTTATCAATGGGTTTTTAAGCAGTTGGTCGGTGGTATTTGTGCGGGCTTTATCGCCCTCTGGTGCGGCATTTAAATCGCCTAAAATAACAAACCGAGAGTAAGTTTTTAAACCACCCTTTTCGCCTTTATCATCGTAAATATACTTAGCGTTTGAAACGTAATCGGCAATTAACCTTACTTCATCGTGGTTACGTTTGCCGTTTCTATCCTCTTCACCGTCAAATACAGGGGGTGTTGGGTGAGATGCAATAACATGAATGGTTTTATCATTTACGTTAATAGGTAAATCCCAAAACGATTTAGAGCTAAGTCTTAACGCTTGCCATTCTTGAGCGTTATACCAGTTTTCGCCTGTTTTAGGCATTACGGGCATTTGTGCATTTGGCATGTCTTTATATTTAAAGGTTTGAAGGGTTCTTACTTTATCAAAATCGATTGGGTACTTTGACAAAATAGCCATACCGTAATGGCCTTCAAAAAAGCCAAAGCCTTGTGCATCGCCCATCACGCCATTTTTCTTGCCATCGTTATCTAAATCAAACTCGGTAGCTAGGCCTGTATTTACAGGGGCAATATAAGAGTAAGGGTAATTAATAGCGGCTTGTTTTTGCTGACCTACATTTAAATAATGTTGATTAAAGTATTCAATTCCCTGCTCTTTTGGGATGTAATCAAATTCGTTAAGTAAAATAATATCAGGGCGAACACGTTGAATAATTTCTGCTATGTTCTTAATTTGCTGGTGGTTTGCTTTAAGTGCATTAACTAAAGCATCACTTTTAACTTGCTCACCTTTAGGTGTGTGATTAGTTGCATCCATACTTACATTAAAAGTAGCAACACGAAGAGAGTCTGCTGCAAATGCACTGTTACTAAAAAAAGGACTAAAAGAAGCGGCAACAAGTAGTGCGCTATAAATTGCTTTAAGTTTCATTAAATAATTTCACTGTAAAATTTTAGACCCAATCATTATTTCACAATCTAGGTAACCTTGCGCTTTTTTTAAGTA